>NZ_JBWQXL010000074.1:0-18964 GCF_056620565.1 Nostoc sp. LEGE 12454 | reverse complement strand
CCCCTGCTCCCCTACTCTCCTCTATGACAGATACTTTTGAAAAAACTAGCTGGAGTTGGCATTTGTCTCAATTCCAACAACAAGCGGGTGAATGGTGGGAATACCAGTTTTACCGCTTTGAACGGGCTTTACCAGAATTGCCTACTGGATGGTCAATTAGCCCAAGGCTAGGTGAATTGCTGAAATTCCTGTTTTGGCTGGTACTGGGATTATTTGTAGCGTGGGTGGGTTGGCGATTATGGCGAGAATTCAGTCCCTATATATATTCTTGGCTAAATAGAAGTGGCAATTTCACTGATTTTCGCGTCAAAACTCGCTCCAATGAGTCATCCATAGCCCTTTTGTTGGAGCGATCACAAGAATTTTACCGTCAAGGTAACTACCGTGAGGCTTGCCGTTGTGTTTATTTAGCGATGTTGCAGCAGTTGGATAAAAATGCGATCGCACCCCACAAACTCAGCCGTACTGATGGAGAATATTTGCAATTGCTGCGATCGTCTGTGACTCCCATACAGCCTTATGAAACTTTAATTACTACTCACGAGCAATTATGTTTTGGTAATGCTGAGATTTTGCCAGACAATTATGAGCAGTGTCGGCAAGCTTATCGAGAAATTTCCCCAGAATGAAAAAGAGACGTTGCATTGCAACGTCTCTACACAAAACAAACAATATTTTATTTGGTGAGAATTGCGATCGCCTTGTCCACAGCTTGCAAGGCAGTATTGACTTCCGCCTCTGTAACAATTAACGGTGGCACAAACCGGACTACTTTTGGCCCCGCTGGTACCAGCAATACACCCTCCTTGATGGCAGCATTGACGACATCGGCTGCGTTTATCTCGATGTCGGCTCGCAACTCCAAACCGTTGATTAAACCCCAACCCCGAACTTCGCCAATGTGCTGAGGATATTTCGCGGCGATCGCTCTTAATCCAGATCGCAACTGTTCGCCCCTGTCTTGGACATTCTGCAAAATATTTTCCCGTTCCAATGTCTGACAAACACTGAGTGCTACACCACACACAAAAGGATTTCCGCCAAAGGTGCTGGCGTGTTCCCCTGGTTGAAAAACATCGCAGAATTTCTTGCTCATCATTGCACCGATGGGGACACCGCCACCTAAGCCTTTAGCACTGGTGAAAATATCCGGTTCAACGCCGAGATGTTCGTAAGCCCATAATTTGCCGCTACGCCCCATACCAACTTGCACTTCGTCGAAAATCAACAAAACGCCAGTTTCATCGCAAATTTGCCGGAGCTTTTTGAAATAGGTAACGTCTCCTGGACGTACACCGCCTTCTCCCTGCAATGGCTCGATCAGAATTGCTGCTACCCGATAATCGCCTTCATCCAACTCGCTAATCGCTACTTCCACAGCGTTAATATCGTTGTAATTTACGTAGTGGAACCCAGGAACCAAAGGATCGAAGTACTTTTGATACTTCGGTTGTGCTGTAGCGGTAATCGTTGCCAAAGTCCTTCCGTGGAAACTGGCATTGGCGGTTAAAATAATCGGTTTTTCAATGTCTAATACTGTGTGAGCGTATTTCCGCGCCAGTTTAATTGCAGCTTCGTTAGCTTCAGCTCCAGAGTTGCAGAAAAATACGCGATCGGCACAGGAACGATCGACAAGCCATTTTGCCAATTCACCTTGCTCGGGAATGTAATACAAATTAGAGACATGGTGCAGCTTTTGGATTTGGCGTGTTACTGCTTCTACCATCGCTGGGTGGGCATGTCCTAAAGTACAAGTAGCAATTCCCGCCACAAAGTCCAGATATTCTCGCCCCTGTGTATCCCAAACCCGACATCCAGCACCCCGTTCTAGGGCTAAGGGAAACCGGGCGTAGGTAGACATGACAGCTTCATTAAAGCTATCTGTATCAAAGGGACTAGATGCTACAGACCCTGAATCTGGGGGGATGGTGGCTTGGTCAACGAGAGTTTGTAGGCTCACTACCGCTCCTCCTGAAAGTTTTTCATTGATATAGTTATTTACTAGTTTCCTAGAAATCCCTAAAAAATACTTTTTATTTAGCACAACTCGTACTTCTTCTTAAATTAACGCTTATATGACCTCAAAGGCCTGGCGGTGGTGAAAAAAATTTTGTACTCAACGCTTGAACAAGAGTATGAGCGACAGGCAATTTCCATAGGCGCAGCCTGTCCAAATCTCTTGGAATTATTTTTCTGTGATTTTCAGTTCATTAATATTCCAAAAAGTCGATCCCAAAGCAGAAAACTTGATGGGATTGACACGTTCGCGCACCGCCTGAAACGAGATTGGGTTTACAAGACAGAATATCGGCAATTACATAACTTGTAGTTTAAATGTACTAAAAAGCACAAATGCGATAAAGTTAGTACAAAACTAGAAAAAGTAGGCTAAAAGTACTATTTTTACGTCATTCTCAACACTTGAGCAAAAATATCAACGTATCCAAAAAGAGTTAATGGCTGGGGCGATCGCTCTTGGCGGTGTTTTCTTCTTTGGCACTTTGTGGTACTGGTTAGTGGAGGGCTGGTCATGGGAAGATGCAGCTTACATGACAGTTATCACTTTAGCGACTGTGGGATACGGAGAGACGCACCCACTCGGTAGTCGAGGACGATTATTTACAATTGCCCTGATTTTGTTGGGTGTAGTCAATATCGGTTACATTGTCAACAGATTTACAGAAGCGATTATTCAAGGCTACTTTCAACAAGGAATTCGGCTACAGCAACAGAGGCGGTTAATGGAATCCCTATCAGAACATTACATCATCTGTGGATTTAGTCGGACTGGTCGCCAAATTGCCAAGGAATTTCGGGCAGAAGAGGCACCTTTTGTGGTGATTGATTCAGAGATTGAATCAGTACAAAGGGCGCAGACTGAAGGTTACACAGCATACCAAGGCGACGCTACATTAGATGACACTCTTTTGAAAGTTGGTATTGAACGGGCGGTTTGTATCGTTGCAGCCCTTCCTTCTGATGCTGAAAATTTATACATCGTACTATCAGCTAAAACACTGAATTCCGGAATTCGGGTGATCGCACGGGCAAGTACAGAAGAAGCTTTGCAGAAGTTACGGCGAGGTGGCGCAGATGAAGTGATATCCCCCTATATTACTGGTGGAAAGCGGATGGCTGCTGCGGCACTCAGACCCCAGGTGTTGGACTTCGTAGATGGGATTTTGACAGGTGCAGACCGTCAATTATATATGGAAGAATTTTTACTCGAACCGTCTTTCTGTCCTTTTGTCGGTCAAACTTTACAAAAAGCGAGATTGCGATCGCAATCTGGGGCATTGGTTCTGGCAATTCGCCGTGTTGATGGGACTTTAATCGGCGGCCCCACTGGCGATACGATTTTAATGCCAGGAGACCGACTAATTGGTATGGGTACAGCAGAGCAGTTGCGTAGCCTGAATCAAATTCTCGGCCCAATGAATTCCAAGAAACTGCGACGACCGAAAAATAGTTGATTTTATTTTATTTAATTACTTTTTTATACTAATTAGATATTGTTTGTATAGTCTAATTGCGTAAACAGATTTAGACTTTCCCAAATCGCCGCTCCCGTTGCTGGTAGGCACACAAGGCACGATGAAATTCGGCACGGTCAAAATCGGGCCAGAGAGCATCTGTAATATAAATTTCTCCATAAGCCATTTGCCAGAGAAGAAAATTTGAGAGGCGCATTTCTCCACTGGTGCGAATTAACAAATCTGGGTCAGTAATTCCAGCTGTGTACAAGTGGCTCTCAAACACCTGTTCATTAATTTCATTGGGTTGTAGCACACCCTGCTGGACTTGCTTTGCGATCGCCTGACAAGCTTGTAAAATCTCTTGCCGTCCGCCATAATTAGTTGCTACCGAAAACCGGATACCACGATTATTCTTAGTTTCTTCCATTGAACGGGAAATTTCTTGTTGGAGCGATCGCGGCAGGTCTTGCAAATTCCCTACAAACTTAATTTGAACATTCTCTTCGACCATTTCCCGCAGTTCTTGGCGCAAAACTCTTTGAAATAGAGTCATCAAAAAATCTACTTCTTCCTGCGGTCTTTTCCAGTTCTCCGTTGAAAAAGCATAAGCTGTGAGCGCCTGAATTCCCCAATCCTGACAACAGCGAAGTAAATCCTTGAGAGCATCTACTCCTCGCTTATGACCCATAATTCGGGGTAGACCCTGACGTTTAGCCCATCGACCATTACCATCCATAATCACCGCAACGTGCTGCGGCAATAATTCTCGTTTTAAATCGGTAGGTAAATCTTGCAGTTTAGTTTGTTGTACTGTCATTTTTTATCTCGAGAAGCGGTCGATGGTAATCTGAGTAAACGTGAAACCAATGCTAGTGTCTTCCCACCTATCCGACGAACAAAACTCAACAGACCAGGAGCAACAGCTTCCCTATCTACGGTTGGAGACAAAAGAGCTTCTAATGACTCTTTCAATTTCCGAATCGTCAGCGGTCTATTTAGGGTTCCCCGTTCCGCTAAGGAAATAGAACCCGTTTCTTCAGAGACAACAACACAAATGCAATTTTCGACCCGCTCAGTAATTCCCATTGCTGCCCGATGGCGTGTTCCCAACTGGCGCGAGGCTGTGCGTCCCGAAAGTGGTAAAATTATACCTGATGACACGATCCGTGAGCCACGAATCAATGTCGCTCCATCGTGTAACAAAGTTTTCGGCTGAAAAATTGTCTGGATCAGTTCTTTAGAAACTTCCGCATTTAGCTTTACTCCTGGCACAGAAAAATCTCGCTCATCAATTGGTCCTGTGGTTTCCACAATTAGTAAAGCTCCAATGCGGTTTTTTGACAATTCTTTAACAGCCTCAACAATTTCATCAATTACACTATCAGATTTGGGGATTGCCAGACGGTCGGGTTGAAACAGCTGGCGGAATTCGCCACGCCCCAATTGTTCCAAAAACCGCCGAAATTCTGACTGTAGAGCAACTGCCATCGCCACAGCACAACCAATCACCAACTTTTCTAGTACAAAACTTAGCAGAGGTAGTCCGAATCTGCCACTTAGTGCTGATGCTAGCATTAAGATAATGAATCCCCGCACCATCCATAGTGTCCGGCGCTCACTAATAATAACTAGTATCATGTACGTCAGCGCCAGCACTAAGACAATATCCAGAGTCCCAAGTAGCAAGGACTGTGACCACCCCAGGTTTGTCAGCCATTGCTTCCACCAATCTCTCATGACATCTGGATTAAACTTTTGCCTCTAATTTACAGTTGCTCATTAGTCATTAGTCATTAGTTATTAGTTTATGACTAATGACTAATGACCAAGGACAAATGACTATTTCTTTAGTCTTTCTGGTAGGCGATCTTGTCGAATTAAATCTTCATAAGTTTCACGTTGCAAAATTAAATTTGCTTCGCCATTCGCCACTACGACTGCTGCCGGTCGAGGCAGGCGGTTGTAGTTAGATGCCATACTGTAATTGTACGCACCAGTTCCCATAACTACGAGAATATCCCCTGGTTCAGTCTTTGGGAGTAGAGCATTTTTAATCAGAATATCTCCTGATTCACAATGTTTACCAGCAATTGTGACTGTTTGGGTTAAAGGTGAAGACATTTTATTGGCAACTACTGCCCGATAAACTGATTGGTAAGTAATCGGGCGGGGATTATCAGACATTCCCCCATCGATCGCTACATAGGTACGAATTTCTGGGATAACTTTGGATGAACCAACAGTATAAGCAGTGACGCAAGCTGTGGCAATTAGCGATCGCCCCGGTTCGCTAAGTAATTTCGGCAAAGGCAGATTTTCGGCTGCACAAGCTGCTTGAATTACTTCACAAATCGCCTTCACCCACTCTTCAATACTAGGGGGATCGTCTGATTCTATGTACTTAATCCCTAAACCGCCACCAACATTTAACTCTGTAATATTTAAACCAAACTTCCCGGCATCCCGCAGCCACTGCACCATAACAGCCGCCAAATCTTGATGGGGTTGGCGCTCAAAAATTTGGGAACCAATATGAGCGTGTACTCCTATGCAATTAAGAACTGGTTGTTGACTGACAAAGGTAAAAACTTCATCTAAATCATTAGGATCAAAGCCAAATTTGCTATCTAAGTGTCCCGTCCGAATATATTCGTGCGTGTGACACTCGATACCGGGAGTAAGCCGTAGCATGATGCGGATTGATTGACCAGGTTGGGCGATTTCCACAAGGGTATGCAACTCATACCAGTTATCCGCCACAACGGTAACACCAGACTCGATCGCTAAAATTAATTCTTCACGAGATTTATTATTTCCATGAAGGTAGATTTTCTGGGGACTAACACCTGCTTGTAAAGCGGTGTAAAGTTCGCCCCCAGAAACTACATCGATTCCTAAACCTTCTGAAGCTGCGATTGCACAAACTGCTAAACAATTCCAAGCTTTCGAGGCGTACAATACTTGAGATTCGCCCTTGTAGTACTGCTTGAAAGTATCTCGATATTGCTGACAAGCCGAACGCAGGGTTTCTTCATCTAAAATATATAAAGGTGAACCAAACTGCTCAACTAGGGTTGTGACATCACACCCACCAATTTCCAAGAGGTCATGATGATGAACTCTGGCAGTCAAGGGTAAAAGTTCTTGATTAGGCGATGGATTTGCACTGGTGTCGTGTCTTTGAGGTAAATATTGACTTCCAGAATGTTGAACCCCAATTGGGTGAGTCGATACCATAACTATAAAAGTTTTCCTTGTTCAAATTACGGGCTTTGAGTTCGTCTCCCGATTCCCAGTGTACAAAGGGTTTGTAACGTTATTCAATAAATGTGATCTCATTAGACTTAGAAATTAAATTACTGACATTAGAAAATCTCAGTGCTATTTTGGAACTCGATCAAGCTTGTTTTGGTGGACTTTGGACTCTGGACGGCTACAAACGAGAATTGGATAGTCCCAACAGCGATATACTCGGTTTATTTTCCCCCTCCTCCAGCACAAGTTTGCTAGGAATGGGTTGCTTTTGGTCAATTTTAGATGAAGCTCACATTACAATTTTGGCGGTTCATCCCGAATATCAGCGTCAAGGAATGGGTGCGGCTTTATTATATTCACTTATTAAGACAGCTTGCGATCGCAAAATGGAGCGAGCTACCCTCGAAGTCCGAGCTTCTAACTTGGCGGCAATATCTTTATATCAAAAATTTGGCTTCAAAACAGCTGGGCGGCGGCGGCGTTACTACCAAGATAACGATGAGGATGCTTTAATCCTTTGGCTCCCAGATTTACAACACCGCAAATTTAAAGCAACTTTAGACCAATGGTATTCCATTGTTAGCGATCGCCTTGAAAAATCCTCTTGGCACTTGCTTTTTAACTAATTCGTAATTAAATACGAATTATACCTTTGCCCCCTCCTCGCTTGTGGTTGGGGTTGGGGGTGGGGTTCTTGTAGCTGACTCAACTGAGAACGCTTACATTTAACTGTTGGGCATTAGTAATTTTGAATTATTGGCGCTTGCGATCAGCTTCAGCAAAAAAATGTAACTTTGCCGCGCCTATTTTTATTCAAATATTTTATGTGAAACCTAACTTGTATAAGCAAAATCTATGTTAATTGTTTCTACTTGATATTAAAAAATATATATGTTAAATATAAATGTTTGGGATTGAGTCAAGAAACCCTTAATCTAAGCAGTGAACTGTTTGTAATAAATCCCAAAAAGGCTGGTGAACTAAAGCTCCTCAGTACACTAGCCAAATAAAAGTAGCGAATAGTTAACAATAAGCCCATCAACTCAAGTCATAGCTTCAGGATGTCTATAATCTGTTATACAGGCATCCAAAAGCTTTGCCTGTGCTAAAATCAGCATACCGGCACGACCGCAGATGATGGGATAAAGCCATGTTTGAGCGCTTCACAGAAAAAGCCATTAAGGTAATCATGCTGGCCCAAGAAGAGGCCCGCCGTTTAGGTCACAACTTTGTCGGAACCGAGCAGATCCTCTTGGGTCTGATTGGCGAAGGCACTGGAGTGGCTGCCAAGGTGCTGAAATCAATGGGCGTCAATCTCAAAGATGCCCGAATTGAAGTTGAAAAAATTATAGGACGGGGATCAGGCTTTGTTGCCGTGGAAATTCCGTTTACGCCACGGGCAAAGCGAGTTTTAGAACTCTCCCTAGAAGAAGCACGCCAACTGGGGCATAACTACATTGGCACCGAGCATCTGCTGTTGGGCCTAATCCGCGAAGGGGAAGGCGTCGCAGCCAGGGTGCTAGAAAACCTCGGTGTGGATCTATCTAAGGTAAGAACCCAAGTCATCCGTATGTTGGGAGAAACTGCCGAAGTTTCCCCAGGCGGTTCATCCGGGCGCACAAAAACCCCGACTCTGGATGAATTTGGCTCAAACCTGACCCAGATGGCAATAGATAATAAGCTCGATCCAGTGGTGGGACGCGCTAAAGAAATTGAGCGAGTGATCCAGATATTGGGTCGCCGAACAAAAAATAACCCAGTACTGATTGGGGAACCAGGGGTTGGTAAAACAGCGATCGCTGAAGGTTTAGCTTCACGCATTGCCACCAAAGATGTCCCTGACATCCTCGAAGATAAACGCGTCGTCACCTTGGATATTGGTTTGCTCGTAGCAGGAACCAAGTACCGGGGTGAATTTGAAGAACGCTTGAAAAAAATCATGGATGAAATCCGCTCTGCGGGTAATGTCATTCTCGTGATTGATGAGGTACACACCTTAATTGGTGCAGGTGCAGCAGAAGGTGCGATTGACGCAGCGAATATCCTGAAGCCAGCTTTGGCTAGGGGTGAGTTGCAGTGCATCGGAGCTACAACCCTAGATGAATACCGGAAGCACATCGAGCGAGATGCAGCGCTAGAGCGACGTTTCCAGCCAGTGATGGTTGGTGAACCTACAGTTGATGAAACAATTGAAATTTTATATGGTTTGCGCGAACGCTACGAGCAACACCACAAACTGAAAATTTCCGACGAAGCATTGGTAGCGGCGGCGAAGTTATCAGACCGTTACATTAGCGATCGCTACCTCCCAGATAAAGCCATCGACTTAGTTGATGAAGCTGGTTCTAGAGTGCGCTTGATTAACTCCCAACTGCCACCCGCAGCCAAAGAGTTAGACAAAGAACTGCGTCAGATATTAAAAGAAAAAGATGACGCGGTGCGTTCTCAAGACTTTGACAAAGCTGGAGAATTGCGCGATCGCGAAATGGAAATCAAAGCCGAAATCCGGGCGATCGCTCAAAGCAAGACCAATGCAACAGGCACAGAAGGTGAAGAACCTGTAGTTACAGAAGAAGACATTGCTCACATTGTCGCTTCTTGGACTGGGGTACCGGTGAACAAACTCACCGAATCTGAATCTGAAAAGCTGCTGCACATGGAAGACACCTTGCACCAGCGTTTAATTGGTCAGGACGAAGCTGTGAGAGCAGTTTCACGAGCAATTCGTCGCGCTCGTGTCGGTTTGAAGAATCCGAATCGACCCATAGCTAGCTTTGTCTTCTCTGGGCCTACTGGTGTAGGTAAAACCGAACTGGCGAAATCCTTAGCTGCTTACTTCTTCGGTTCCGAAGAAGCGATGATCCGCTTAGATATGTCCGAATACATGGAGCGTCACACCGTCAGCAAGCTGATTGGTTCCCCTCCAGGTTATGTTGGTTATAACGAAGGTGGTCAGCTGACTGAAGCCGTGCGGCGGCGTCCTTACACCGTGGTGTTGTTCGACGAAATCGAAAAAGCACACCCCGATGTCTTCAACATGCTGCTGCAAATTTTGGAAGACGGTCGGTTAACTGATGCCAAAGGTCGCACGGTGGACTTCAAGAATACCTTGCTGATTTTAACTTCCAATATTGGTTCTAAGGTAATTGAAAAAGGCGGTAGCGGTATCGGCTTTGAATTCTCTGAAGATGCCAGCGAGTCAACTTACAACCGGATTCGCTCCTTGGTGAACGAAGAACTCAAGCAGTACTTCCGTCCAGAGTTCCTCAACCGACTTGATGAAATTATCGTCTTCCGTCAGTTGAGCAAGCCGGAAGTGACCCAAATCGCCGAAATTATGCTCAAGGAAGTATTTGGTCGTCTGACCGAAAAAGGTATCACCTTAGAAGTCACAGACCGCTTCAAGGATCGTTTGATTCAAGAAGGTTACAGTCCCAGCTACGGCGCAAGGCCATTACGTCGGGCAATTATGCGCTTGTTAGAAGATAGCCTAGCAGAAGAAATTCTGTCTGGTCGCATCAAGGATGGCGATACAGCCCTTGTTGATGTGGATGAAAATGGCGTTGTGCAAGTTAGTTCTCAACAGCGTCGGGAATTGTTACCCCAAGGTGTTGAGTAAGATTTAGAGTTTGGGATTTGAATCTCAAATAAAAAATTAGAAAACGGTAGAGTGTTTATTGCTCTACCGTTTTTTGTTTTCTTTTTTGCCCTTTATGGCTATTCTGTTAGATAATTAATTATTTCCTTAATAAACCACTTTATCGTCTCGTGTATTTTTTGATAATCTTTTCTATCGAAAAATTCTTTAAGTTTATTTTGAGGCTGTGGTCTATGTGGAATAACTTCCACCTTATTTCCTAATTTGTATTGCAATAAACTTAAATTATTGATAATATAATTGACAATATCTTCAACATTATAATTTGTATCTTGTCGTTGCCGTATTCTTTAGCTATGAATTGATCAAGTAGGATTTCTATTTGCAAGTATATCCTTCTATAAAATTCTACAAAATCATCATTAATGATGTCATTAACTGATTGTATATTATACTGTTCAAGTTGTTCTCTGAGTGAATTATTCTCTGGGAGATTGAGCCAAAGATACTGTGAATAATCAATAATAGGTATTTTGTTAGAGTCTATCTTAATTTCTTCCCTGGTTAATTTATCCAGATATAGAGCGATATTTTTTAGATTAAAGTTAATTTGTTCAAGTAAGTTTTGAGCTATTTTATCGATTAATTACCACTCTCAAATAATAACTAACTAATCACTAAAGTTGAAAGTAGCTGATATTGCTTTAAATATTTTTGATAAATAGAATCATCTATTCCCTTGACCATACCGAGAAACTCTATTTTTCCCCTCAATACCTGTCTAAAATTTGGTTTTCCTTTAGTGGATAATCTTGACTTAGACTCATACTTGTCTTGGTAATCTTTTTCCACAGCTTCAAGCCCAAATTTAGCCCAAGCATGAAGCATAGCATTGCGTGAAAATAACTAAATTAGTGGTAGGTTGGGCTGAGTAATAAAAAAACTTAACAAATCCCATTGGTAGCGTTGGATTTTGTCCCTCAGACCAATTTATGTAAACTTTTGTTTTTATCGTAATTATGGAATTTACCTGTTTTCAGCGTAAATTCTAGAAGTACAAAAAACTTAACCCTTAATGATGAGTGGAATTAATCGTCGTGTCACAAGCGCCGACACGGTATAGTTATATTGAGCGTTAAAAGACTAGAGTAATAACATTGAAGTAGCTGGGTGGAACGGGCGATCGCAGATAATTATGTATTAGATATAAAATTAATACAAATCAGAATTAAGGAGTAAGAGCGTGCAAGCCATACTTTTAAGCCGAGAAGAAGTTGCACGACGTGCGAAGGAATTCTACGAAAATAGCATTCGTCAACAAGTAGAGCGAGAAGAAAACATCGGTAAAATGGTGATTATTGATATAGAAACAGGTGAATACGCAGTTGACAAAATAGGTATAGAATCGGCGCGATATTTACGTAATAAAAACCCATTTGCCCGACTTTTTGGTATTCGCATTGGTTACAAAGTCGCTGTTTCCTTCAGTGGTGAGATGGAGCGCGATTATCCTTGATTTCTGGTATTTTTAGCAACGGACGCGCAACCGTTAATATTTTATTTAGACTGCCCAATCAACCAGACTTTACTATTGAATTTGTTATCGATACAGGTTTTACAGAGTTTCTTTCCTTACCTCCAGCAGCAGTTACTCTATTGGGTTTTCCTTTTGTGTATGATATATATGCAAATTTAGCTGACAATAGTAATGTAATCTTGCCAGTACATCAAGCTATCATTATTTGGAATGGAGAAGAACGGGAAGTAAATGTACTTGCTACAGGACGGCTACCTCTATTAGGTACAGCTTTACTTGATGAACATGAACTTGTCATACAGTTTATCGAGGGTGGACTTGGTAAGAATTGAAGAGTTTTAGCTTTCCCGATCCAGTTTTGATAGTTATTTAGAAGTTATGAAATTGAATTGGGGGATTTATCTAGATGAAGTGAGGCGATTAAAGTTGCATTGGTGTTTAATTGTAAAAATCGCTTAATTCATCAGATAAAAACAGAAAATTTCTGTTATTTTACCTTTTTTAATAGTAAAATTTAAACCACCAGGGCTGGGTTCTTCAACTATGTAATTTAAATTGGTAACTTTACCATCTTGAGATATTTCAGTTTTTCCATAGGTTCTAATCACTTTTGATTGTCTGTCACCTACTTTTAGTCGATCTATGGTGGAATATTTAGAACTAGTTGCTTTGATTTGATAAACAGTAAAATTACCTGGTTTAGCACCTTCATCTAAATCAACTGTGATGCCAGCATATTTTAGAGTACGAACTTTACCAATAGCAGGTATAAAGCCATTTTCTCCTTTTACAGGTTTACCTAAAATTTTTCTGACTTGTGCCTCGGACATAGAAAGTTTCACTCCACCTATTCCTAGACGTTCAATAGTTATTCCTGTTGATTGATTATTAGTATTCTGAGAAATTTGATAGTTAGTAGTGGTAGCAGTTACTTCATTATGGGTGTAACTAGTCAAGGGAATAACAAAAGTAGCGATGCCTACGGCGGGCTGCGCCAACGCCAACGAAATTTCTCTTAACATAATTGCATACTCGACTATTTTATAGTTACCAAGCTATAACCCCAGCCTGTGTATCAGTTTTATCACATGCTTTCTAGTGTGTCTTTATCTTCAATCAATAGATTGATTCTGGATCAGACCTGAAGTCCCTTTAAAATGGAAGAATATAAAGAATTATTGGAATCAATCGTCATGACGTGATTGTGGCGAAGTGGACAATTGACAATATCACTGCATGATTGACGCTGGCATTTTGAGCGATCGCAAAGTAGAACTACTCAAAGTAGAAATTGTCGAAATGTCGTCGGAAGGAGAGCCTCACGCTTATAGTAGTGGTGAAGCTGGTGACTATCTAGTAAAGTTATTGGCTGGACGCGTCAAAATTCGTCATGCTAAACCAATTACTCACATTTAATTTCGCTAGATATTTAATAACCTTTCTCAAGCTATTTTATGCAGAGACACGATTTTAACCGCATCTCTACAATGTCTTTTCATGAGTTTTATTCTGCGTTCACAAATTCCAAATAGCCACTGCTAAGTTCTTTCACGGCCAAGTCAT
This sequence comes from Nostoc sp. LEGE 12454, assembly GCF_056620565.1. NCBI lineage: Bacteria > Bacillati > Cyanobacteriota > Cyanophyceae > Nostocales > Nostocaceae > Nostoc > Nostoc sp. LEGE 12454. The sequence goes on along the minus strand of NZ_JBWQXL010000074.1, from coordinate 5,535 downwards.
AAAATTGCTTACCATGTTCAGGCGTTGCTAAAGCTGGATTTGATCCCATACGTCCATCTGGATAACGCACTCGAAAATCAGCAGCGCTATAAATTCGATGTCCGCTTGCAACTTCTGGCGAAAGATATGCTTGCTTAATCGCATTTGGATAAACGTACTGGGTGAGGGCTACTTCACTTGGTGTTGCATGAGAACCTTCTTGATCCCCATATAATTCTTTAGCTAGCTTATATACAGAACCGCACATAAACCAGTTTGCCACTTGACATTGCACCTGTTGAGCATTAGCAATCTGTAAATCTTCTAAATGCGCGTAAGTTTCGGAGAAAGCAGCTTTCAGGGTGGCAATATTACCGCCGTGTCCGTTAATAAAGTAGAACTTGCTAAAACCAGCTTTGGCTAAACAAGTTACATAATCTCGCACTACTTGAATTAAAGTGCTGGGACGCAGACTGATTGAGCCAGGAAAAGCAGTATGGTGCAATGCCATCCCTACATTGATTGTAGGGCCAACGATCGCTTGGGTTGCATCACCCACACCAGCTGCGATCGCTTCTGCACAAATAGCATCAGTACCAATTAACCCCGTTGGCCCATGTTGTTCTGTGGAACCAATAGGGAAAATAATCCCCTTTGACTGCTGTAAATAAGCTTCGACTTCTTGCCAAGTACTTAAATGCAGTAACATTTAATGATTTTCCTCAATAAAATTGCGGTGGAATGAAACCTTTTGCTGCTAAACAGCATCTTCTGTAACTCAACTCCCACTAACACGATTATGAACTCTCTGGATTTTCTGTGCTAGCGATCGCACAAAATCCCCGACAACTTTTGCCAAGTCGGGGATTCTTTATTTACTGCCAAATTTGGAGAGAATTGGACGATCTATTTCTACGAATATTGTTTAAATAATGGAGTAGCAACGAGTTTTGACAGAGATAGATATAAACAATTTGCCGATTCTGCCATTTTCTCCTACGATACTCGTCGGTAAGCTTCCATAATAGAAATCAAAATTGATTTATGAAATGTTGCTTTTCTGGATAATCAAGAAAAAAAGTCGCTCAATTTTGATTTTTGACTACTCGAAGTAATAATGCTTTTTTACATCCCTTGTAATTTCCCATGTACAGGACATACCAGCGGGAAAAATCACTAAATCGCCTTTACCCATTTACACTGGTTCTCCCCCATCAGGAGTAACAAGTACGTCACCTTCCAAAAAATAGCAAGTTTCTTGAGAATGATAAGCCCAAGGGAATTTTGAAACTTCCTTTTTCCAAATTTCCCATTTAAATACACCTAATTCATTGAGATATTCAAGTCTTAAGTTGCTGCTCAATTTTAATTTCCATATTGGTTATTTCTCGTTATATTCAGCAGTAAGATTGAATATCCTCTCCACACTGATCTACTAAATAACACAAAGCGCGAAAACGCAAGTAGACAAGTTCGTTATAAAGTGGATTCAGTTTGCACATTGGCGGAATGTGTCCTATTTTGCGACCAAAAAGCATGACATCACGCTCGAATGGACACTGCGCGGGAATTAGTTTAGCAATAAATTTAGCTAATTTCCGATTCTGAATCTCAATTTTGTCAAGCCATTGACGTAATGGTTGCAGTAAATCTAATTTTGGTTGAGCAAATTGCTTTTTACTACCTGTTTGATTCTTTTCTTCTAAAGGTTTAATAAAAGCAGACAGAAAAATACGTTGATTCTGTGTTTTAAGCATAGTTTTAGGCAAGGTTTTCCTTGTGAATATGAACTATTTGCCGATTGAGAATATCACCATGTAATATGTTTAGTCAATTTGCACTGTGCTTGTAGATTAAGAAGCAAAGTGAGGATAATGCAAACAATTTACATGCATCTTTGGGAAGAGAAATGGTTTAACTAATTGTTATTTAAGCCCACCAAATCATGAAGAACTGTCCCGTTAAATACAAAATAACAAAGAAAATATAAAAATGGCATTTCTTTAACTTATGGATTTCTAATCTTAAAAATAGCAATTTTATATATTAAATATAAATGCCTGGTTCGGAAACTGACTAGTATCTAAAGATGTAGTTTATGGCACACAAACACAGTTTTGTTCTGACCCCACATACATTTCGCCAGGATTAGCCCCTAATATCTTTCGATTTTAGGGTATTGAATATCCCTTATTTTGTCTGATATGCTACACAAGCTAACCTAAATATTATCTAATAAGTAGCAATAAATCGATTGATAAGCCAAAACTAATACAAGCATTTATACAAGAGTAAGGGGCACTTGTACTGAATAATTCTCCAGTTTTTATAATCAGCTTTGTCCAACTACTCACTGTGAGATTTTGCCGTTAGCACAGCCTTTGTAGAAAAGTATTGGTTATTCTCCTCAGTCCTCACTCCCTGATGATGAAAAACTTAATTATTTAAAATATCTTAACCTAGTATTAACCTGATATTTGCTTATATATTCTACATTCTGTTGCTCTAATTTTGTCAGCAATTTAGCTGGAAATGTCTTTGGTGAATATATAGGACGATACCAAGGTTGGTTATGAAAGTAATTTTGCAATTCATTATTATCAAAACGGCGGCCATGACTGGCAAAAATCGAATTTCGCATAATATCTAGTTCAAAACCGCTTTTACCATCCAAATCTGCATCAGTTACAAGTCTTTGAGAAAGCCAGGAATAATTGTTGAGAGTCGTGATATCAACTGGTGGTATTGATGTAGTTGAGGAAGATGATTGAGTTGGAACAGATGGGGTGGTTGGCGTCAATGTGGGAGTTCCTATCACTGGACTTGTAACATTTGACGGTGTTTCTGAAGGTAATACCGTTTTGTCTGCTGTAGATTGAGAAGATTTGGATAACACTTGACTAATAATCACAGATGCACCAATTAAGCCACCTGCAATCAAACTGCTCATGAGTATATTATTCTGACTATGACTACTTTGAGGGCTAGACTGTGGTTTGACAGGTGCTGTCTGAGGTGGTGGTGCAGAGACTACAGTTGGTTGAGTCAACAGGGGTTGCGTCGGTGGAATTGGATTTGCTATGCTCTGCAAAGAATCCAGCATTGCTCTAGCTGTGGGGTAGCGATCGCGCGGATGATATGCGATCGCTCGATCGATTACTCTTGCCATAATTGGGCTAACATGACTCGCATATTGCCGCCAAACAATTTCACCCGTTTGAGAATCGGTTTCTAGTTGTTGCGCCTGTTTACCAGTGAGCAAATAAATTACCGTCATTCCTAAACTGTATAAATCACTAGAATACACAGGTCTACCTGCGGCTTGTTCGCTCGGCATATAGCCAGGTGTACCAATCACAATCGAACTGGTAGGATTACCTTGAGAATTTACTACTGTTCCCATTGACTCCCGCACAGCACCAAAATCAATCAGCACTGGTTTAGCATCCCGATGACGCACAATAATGTTATCTGGCTTAATATCGCGGTGAACGATATGTTTAGAATGAACGTAATCCAGGACAGGTAATAAATTCATAAACAATTCCTGGACAGCGCCTTCACTAAATAGCCCCTGCTTCTGAACTTTTCCAGTTAAGGTATCGCCTTCAACCCATTCTTGAACTAAGTAAAATTGTCCACCTGAAGAGAAGTAGGCATATAATGCCGGAATTTGGTCATTTGTGCCACCGAGTTCTTCTAAAATAGCTGCTTCGCGTTGAAACCTCTCTTGTACTAACTGGTAAATTTGGGGATTGTTGTGAATCGGTCTTAGCTGTTTAACCACACAATGGCGCTTTGAAGGCATATAGGTATCTTCAGCTAGATAGGTTTCACCAAACCCACCAGCACCCAGTGTGCGGATAACTTGATAGCGATCGTTCAGCAGCTGTATTGTCATGGGAGATTACAAACAATATTCATAAGATAGTTTTCCCCAAAACTACCTTCATTTCAAATCTAGTAAACCTTCTTCTTTCAATTTAGGATTGAAGCGAATTTGCATTTGCAAACCGCGCACTTCTAGTAATTGAGTTGAAATTTCTGCTTCTACTCTCCGTGCCACGTTTTTAATAATTTTTATTTGTGCTAATTCATCATTAGCTGGATGTTGATATTTCGCCTGTTCTTCAGGTGTCATTACGACTTTGACATCAATGGGATGAGTCCATTTTTCCTTTTGATCCCCATTTCCCCAAGGGACACTGCCATTTTCAGCAATCCAAGCATTTTCAGTATTTTCTAAAATTGTGCGACTAGGGCGTTCAATAGTTTGAACTTTGACCCAATAGCATTGCTGTGGCTGACGGACTAAATGTTGTTTGAGGCTGAGATAAACATCACGAGAATATCCTACAAATTGCAGCACTTTTTCTTGGTCAAAGATAGCATATACCCCGATTTTACCTTGAAATTGTTCGGGTAATTGGCCGCGATCGTCTATATAAGGAATATATTCCAGAGTTGCCAAAGAAGAAAGATTTGTTTCAAGAGCCATACATCAAATATTAAACTTACTATTTACCTTCAGAATTGAAAATTAATAATTAGGAAAAAGCAATCTTTAAAATTACTCGTTATCTCCTTTTTGATAAATTGCACAAAGCCGACTGGGTTTAAAAATCTTAGCATTAAACATGAAATTAGGTGGAACGTTAATGATGGCATATTCATCAGATTCATGATACTTTTCAAATTCTGCTGGCATTCCTTTAGTGGTTGTTAAGCTGTAGGGAACTGGCTGGAAAAGTAATTCTGTAAATTTAAGTTGCTTACACCCCAACTGTTGACAAATTTGGTTTAAAAAAGCAACGCTTGTCAATAAATTGAATAGAGTTTCTTGAGCTTGTGCTTCTAGAGTAAAGCTGCCATCAAAGTTCTGAACGATTCTAAGGGGCATTTTTCGTATTAATAGCTAGTTGTTAACGACTAAATGATGATATTAAAACAGGCAATAGATTACACATATTTGTCTAAATACACTGGACAACAAAGCCTAGCTTTTCGTGCAGATGAGCTTGGTTCAAAATCAACCACTTTAAGATCAGCCTATTGGATTATGAGACTTCTGTCAGCTACACGATGAAGCTGGTATGGTTAAGAATCGTGAAGTTTAGCAGTTTTCAGCAATAGTTAACTTTTCTTTAATGCTGTACTGAAACAACAAACCTAAAAGCCTAATTCTCTTAAAAATAATTCAGTTTGGCTGTCAACAAAACCATCTCGGCACTCTCTGGTCATGCAATTGTTATATCTAAATTTCTTCTAAGAAGTTAAAAGCCTTATCTAGTCTAGTTTTTATGAAAATATCTCAATTTTGGAATCAACCTGCCCGTGACTGACACAGTTAAAACTTGACAATTTTCAAGATAAACAAAAACCTCCAAGCTGAAATTACAGTTTGGAGGTTTTTGTTTTGTATTATAAAACCTGGCATCGAGCTATTTTTGCGTAGGGCAACCCCTAAACTATCGTTGCCGCAGCAGCGTTTCACCTCTGAGTTCGGGAAGGGTTCAGTGTGGTTCCACCGCGCAATAGACACCAGGAAAAATTGTT
>NZ_JBWQXL010000073.1:0-19489 GCF_056620565.1 Nostoc sp. LEGE 12454 | reverse complement strand
CCTTCACTCTGACTGTAGACAGTGCAGAAAGGTTTGAAATCAATGGTGGTGGCGGTGATGACATCCTCGATGTCAACAACCTGTCAGCAACTTCTGTAAATGCAGTCTGGTTCACAGGCGGGGCTGGCAATGACTTTCTGGATGGTAGTGGCACAACGACACCGTTGAGAGCCTTCGGTGGTGAGGGTAATGACGTTCTCTATGGTGGTGCTGGCAATGACTTGCTCTATGGAGATGCTGGTAATGATATTTTACGAGGTGGTAAAGGTAATGACATTCTGACTGGTGGTGCTGGTGGCGATCGCTTTGTATTCAACTCAGGTGCTGGGTACAATAGTGCCGATCTCGGTGTAGATAAAATTACTGACTTCAGCTACTTTAGCGATAAAATTGTCCTCGATAAGACAACTTTTGGCGGACTCAATAATCTGTCCCAAATTAGGATAGTAGCTAATGATGCAGCAGCTGCAACTAGCTCTGGACTCATTACTTACAGTCTTGGAACTGGCAACTTGTTCTTCAACCAAAACTTGACATCACCAGGCTATGGGACAGGTAGTTTGTTTGCCAACATTGATAACGATAACAATCAATTCACAGCCGCACCATTATTATCAGCGACAAACTTTGAGATTGTTGCGTAAACATCTCTCAAAATTTATAGAAGCTGAGGCATGTCTGCAAGCTCACAGCTAAATCCTAATTAGCAATTATCAATGTTGCTAATTAGGGATAATTGAATCCTCCTCATACTTCAAATATGGGGAGGATTATATAGTTCAATCCAGATAGATACGAAAAATTTAAAAGTTGCTGCGTAGGCGTAGCCAGCCGTAGGTATTGCTTTGGAAAAAGAGGTAATTTGGGGCGATCAAAAATATTTGGACAAAGTTCCTAATTTATGTCTTGAAAGTTGGATTATAGATGGGCATTATCAAAAGATGCAGATTTATTTTTCTACAAAAATTAATTAAAAGATAAAATTTATTTAAACAGGCGCTCGTAAATAAGTTGAAATTTACTGTAACATAATAATAGTAAGATTTTGTACAACTAATAAATCGATTAATATGCGTTTACCTACGATCATCAGTGCAACACTATTGCTATCTCTAGGTCTGAACCTACCAGTAATGTCCGAAACTACCCCAGAAAAAGCACAATATCAAACGCAAACGAATAATAACTTGAATTCAAGACGGTTGAAATTTAATAAGCGTTTGTGGGAGCAGGCAAATATTTATAACTATCGCATTACGGTTAGCAATAGTTGCTTCTGCATACCAGATGCTAGAGGGCCAGTAGTTATTCAAGTACGTAATGGTCAAACAATTTCAGTCACTTCTGTAGCAACTGGTAAACCAGTTAATCCGGAATTCTTTCAAAAATACGATACAATTCCCGAACTCTTTAATGTAATTCAAGATGCTATCAAGCGTAAAGCATCCAACCTGGATGTAGAATACAATGCTAAACTTGGTTATCCAACTAAAATTAATATCGATTACAATAGTCAAATAGCTGATGAAGAAATATTTTTGACAATTGAAAATTTTCAGGAACTGAAAAATAGACGCTAAACTGATGACTTGTGCTCAATATCGTCCGAAAAAAGCGGTAAATTAGCAACTCCAAAGCGAGATTTAATACTTCAATTTACCCCAAAAAGCTAATAGCGATCCAATACGTTTGGGTTAAAGGTCATTCGTGTAGATAATTGGTTTTTCAAGACGCGATAAATCGCGTCTCTACATCTGGATTTTGTTGCTTACTCTGAACTGTATTGGATAGCTATTAGCCTTTCATAAAAATTAACATTTTAATTAAGTTATGTTGATTTTGTGCGAGTAATTCTCAATTATCCAACGAATTTGTTGTGTTTGAGGGCTTGACTAAAAACAGTTACTTCTGATAGGCTCAAATTACTCGATAAGATTAGGGCTTGCTGTAAGTTTATGCGCTAGTGGCGATCGCAATAACTTTACTAATACCACAATAGAATTTAACTTTTTACAGATGGCTTAAAGTCGTACACCCATTTGTGAAAATCATCATTCATACTCATTTGCCGCTCTTGCGTCTGCCCGTTAGATGCCACGGTGTTAATGTCGTAGTACCGCATTTCACCCAAGGCACTACGAGCTTGAATGAGTTTTGTCCGCTCGATGCGACACTGTTCGTAGCTAGTCAGAGCTTCTTGCAGATTAGCTGAATCAGAAAAACACTCTCGTAGTTGGTATGCATCTTCAAAAGTGGTATTGGCTCCTTGTCCCATTGCAGGCGCCATTGGATGAGCGGCATCGCCTAAGAGAGTGACTCTGCCTTGACTCCATTGAGTTAAAGGTGGGCGATCGCAAATTGGCCCTTCCCAAATTTCCTCGGGTGGTGTCGCTTCTACCACCACCCGAAAGGATTCATCCCAGTCGGCTAATTCATGGAGAATACGAGACTTCACCTCATCAGCGCTGTGTGAAAGGGAGTACTCAGGCGAGAACTTCCGACTAATCCAACTGGTATAGCCGCCGCCCACATTCAGAAGGTACATAAACTGTTGATTGCCTTTGACAAAAACTAGTTCATAATCATTAAATAGCTCGTGGCGATACTTAATGACGGCACGCCAACACATACTACCGATATAATTAGGCTTACCTTCGCCAAATAAAGTTTCTCTGATGACAGAGTTAACGCCATCAGCCCCAATCAACAAATCTGCATATACCGATTTTTCGCCATCAAAATGAATTTTCACACCGTTTGCATCTTGCTCAAAGCCGATGCAGCGATGATTGAGGTGAATTATGTCAGACGGCAATCGAGAGGCTAAGACTTGCTGTAGACGATACCACCAAATAGTTAACAAAGGTTGTCCGTATTGCTCTAAATATTTAGTTGCGTTAGTTCGGATTGTTTCTCCCTGAATACTCTTTAAAACTGTGTGGTGAACTTCGCATCCCGAACTTTTGAGGGTTTCAACAATTCCCGGCGCGTTGGCGCAGCCCGCCGCAGGCATCGCATCTAGAGAATACAAGCCATTGGGAGCTAGCCCTAGTCCAGTTCCCGCCGGACGAAATTCTTGGGCTTTTTCGTATACTTGAACCTCTATCCCTTGGGTTCTCAGTGCGATCGCAGCAGCCAAACCGCCTGGACCAGCACCAACAATAGCAACTTTCTCTACTATGGGTTGGGAGAATTTCTGAGTGAAATTTGTGTTCATATTATTAAGTCAGAATTCAGAATATTCCCATGAATATATACACTTCTTCCATGTCTGAAGGCAACTTTATCTTTCAGCTAGATCCACAGTTATTACTTTGACTCCTAAGTAGTTTTTTAGTCAATCTTCCTTAAGAATCAACTCTGAATTCGTATTCTAATGGATTGTCATCAATTTTGCGGTTGCTGGTAGTAACAAAAACTGCACGGTTCAGCATTTTTTACTAATTCGACAAACGCAAATAAATACCATTACCTCGATTTGAGCGATAAATTTATTAAATTTGACTTTTAATTTTCATAAACTTCCTCTAAGCTCACTAACCTTACTGTATCATTTTCATATTTAAAATAATTGTGAAAAAGAGTTTGTATGAAATTTCAGGTAGCTTCTGTATGTATTGGTTTAAGTGAGTTAATTGCCGCTTATTGTAAATTACCCATAAGTGATTGCTTGAGAGATTAGTTCTTTATGCCTTTTGCTATCCGTTCTTGCCGTTACCTTATCGGATTATAAATATCAGGAAGTAAAGCTAGAACAACCGCAGACTTTTTATCGCTAGTATAGTAAATGATGTAATTATTATCTACATAAGACATGGAAAAAAATTCCTTAGCTTCAAGAACTTCAGACTCACTTACTCAAGAAGTGAAAATATTCGGTTCAGAGGAAGTAGAATTATCACTGAATGTTAATAATACATCTTACTCCTTGAAGATAGAACCTCGTGTTACATTACTAGATGCACTTCGAGAAAAGCTGGGTTTGATGGGCACAAAAAAAGCTTGCGATCGCGGTGAATGTGGTGCATGTACTGTATTAGTTAATAATCGGCGAATTAACTCTTGTATGACTTTGGCAATCATGCACATCGGTGCTGAAATTACCACAATTGAGGGATTAGCACAAGATGGTAAACTCCATCCTATGCAAACAGCCTTTATTACCCATGATGCTTTTCAATGTGGCTACTGTACATCAGGTCAAATTATCTCAGCCGTAGGGATGATATTAGAAGAATTACCAAAATCTGAAGCAGAAATTCGAGAAAACATGAGTGGAAACCTTTGCCGTTGTGGAGCATATCCAAATATTATTGCGGCGATTCGAGATGTGCTAGAGGAAAAAGAAGATGCAGCCATTTAGTTATGCTAAAGTCACCTCAGAAGAAATTGCGATCGCCACAGTTGAGCAAGACAAAACTGCTGCATTTATTGCTGGTGGCACAGATTTACTGGGATTAATGAAGGATGGAGTTCAAACAGCGAATATATTAATTGATATTAATAGTTTGCCCTTAGCAGATATTGAATCTCTACCGAATGGAATCCGCATTGGTGCGATTTCTCGAATGAGCGATGTGGCTTTTCATCCCCAAATTCAGGAATGTTATCCCGTAATTAGCCAAGCTTTATTACAAAGCGCTTCGCCGCAACTGCGAAATATGGCAACAGTGGGGGGGAATTTACTGCAACGAGTCCGCTGTGGCTACTTTCGCGATCCGGTTTTTCCTTGTAATAAACGCACTCCTGGTATGGGTTGTTCGGCAATTACAGGTTACAATCGAATGCATTCCATTTTCGGAGCTAGCGAACATTGCATTGCCGTTCATCCTTCCGATTTAGCTGTAGCTTTGACGGCATTAGATGCAGTGATTTGCATCCAAGGAATAGAAACATCACAGCGAATTTCAATTCATGATTTTTATCTTTTACCAGGTGAGACACCAGCTAAAGAAACTCTATTACAGCCTGGAGAATTAATTGTTGCTATTGAAGTTGCAGATTTTGCATATAAATCCCATTATTTAAAAGTAAGAGATCGAGCTTCTTACGAATTTGCTCTCGTTTCCGTAGCTGTTGCTTTAGATATAGAACAAGACACGATAAAATCGGCACGTATCGCTTTTGGGGGAGTAGCACCCAAACCTTGGCGTGCAAGGGAAGCTGAGGAGATCCTCAAAGGGAAAGAAATTAACGAAGATATCTTTACAGCCGCAGCAGAAGCAGCCATCAAAGAAGCAAAACCGCAAACACACAATGAATTCAAAATTGAATTAGTCAAACGCGCTTTGATCCGCGCACTCTCAGTTGTGGCAGAAAAATTATGAATAAAATTATTGGGAAACCACTCGATCGCGTTGATGGTAGGCTGAAAGTTACGGGAGAAGCGCCTTACACAGCCGATGTGCCAATTGAGAATTTAACTTATGGAGTGATTTTTCAAAGCGCGATCGCCAGCGGTAAAATTATCCAAATAGACACAACGGCAGCCGCAGTCTCCCCTGGTGTAGTAGATATCATTACTTACCAACAAACTCCATCTCTGGTAAAAATACCCTTCTTTGGCCCTCCACCACCTCAGTCAACTGAAAAAGACCATAATATCTACTACGATGGTCAACATCTGGGAGTTGTAATTGCCCAAACTTTAGAACAAGCCGAAACTGCTGCCTCTCAGATAAAAATTATCTACGAAGAAGCCATTCCGACAGTCACAATGGCACATACAGAGATATTTGAACCCGAATCGATATTTTTTGGTATGATGCCAGCTAAAATCACCAGAGGGGATGTTGAATCGGGGAAAGTACAGGCAGAAGTCTTAGTAGAGCAAGTTTATACTACGCCAATAGAACATCATAATCCCCTAGAACCTTCTGCAACGATCGCAATGTGGGAGGGGGATAACTTGACGCTCTATGAAACCACTCAAGGCGTTTCTGCAACCCAAGGCCGAATTGCATCTATTCTGAATATTCCCGAAGAAAATGTCCGCGTCATCTCCAAATATTTAGGCGGCGGATTTGGTTGTAAGGCGCTGCTGCGATCGCATACGATTTTAGCAGCGATCGCAGCTCGTCAAGTAAAACGCCCTGTAAAAGTTGTGCTAACGCGATCGCAAATGTACACAGCTTGCGGCCACCGCTCGGAAACTCAGCAGCAGCTAACGTTAGGTGCAACCAAGGAAGGTAAATTAACCCTGATCGAGCAAATTGGGACATCTTTAACTTCCCTGTTTGATGACTTTGCCGAACCTGTGGGTGCAGCAACAACGATGATGTACGCCTGTGCCAATTTGGAAATTAAATATCGTTTGGGACGCATCAACGCCGGCACACCAACCTTTATGCGTGGCCCAGGAGAAGCGCCGGGAATGTTTGCCTTAGAAACGGCAATGGATGAACTGGCATACACCTTAAATATCGATCCAATTGAACTAAGACTGAGAAATCATGCAGATATCGATCCACACAAAGGATTACCTTGGTCAAGCAAATTCCTGAAAGAATGTTATCAAAAAGGGGGAGAAATTTTTGGATGGGCACAACGCAATCCAGTTCCCCGTTCCATGCGAGACAATCATTTCCTGATTGGTTGGGGAATGGCAAGTGCGACATTTCCCACCAATGCGAGAACTGCATCAGTCAAGGTAGAAATTTTTGCCACTGGAGAAGTAAAAGTACAAAGTGGTACTCAAGACATCGGGACTGGTACTTATACAGTGATGACGCAGGTAGCTGCTGAAGTCTTGGGATTACCAGTGCAGTTTGAATTAGGTGATACTAATTTTCCGAAAGCCCCAATTACAGGGAACTCAATTACCGTTGCGAGTGTTTCCCCGGCGGTGCATCAAACTGCGATCGCCGCACGGGATAAAATAATTAAAATGGCGATCGCAGATGCAAATTCTCTGCTTTACAGCTCGCAAGCAGAAGATATTGCCGTTGAGTCAGGGCAAATATTTTCAAAACAAGACCCATCGAAGCGAGACAGCTACACCGATATTCTACGCCGTCACGGATTAGAAAGTTTAGAAGTTACAGAGGAATCCTCACTCAATCCAGAGAGCAAAGAATACGCCAAACACTCATTTGGGGCGATATTTGTCGAAGTTGCAGTTGATGAATTGTTAGGAGAAATCAAAGTTAGACGTTGCGTAGGCGTTTATGATGCAGGGCTAATTCTCAACTTCAAGACAGCGCGGAGTCAAGTTATTGGCGGGATTACCTGGGGAATTGGTATGGCGCTGATGGAGAAAACTGTCATGGATGCTAATCAGGGCAGAATAGTTGGTGCTAACCTTTGCGATTACCTGATTCCCGTTCATGCAGATATCCCCAATATGGAAGTGCAATTTGTTGAAGAACGCGATCCTTATGTGAATGCACTAGGAACTAAAAGCCTGGGGGAACTTCCGATTGTTGGGGTAGCCGCTGCCATATCTAACGCAGTTTATCATGCCACAGGTAAGCGGATTCGCGATTTGCCAATTACACCAGACAAGTTTTTGTGAGTGAATCGGTTTGTAATTAAAAAGGCGGTTAGAAACCGCGTCTACACAAACAAAACCCACACTTCGACAAGCTCAGTGACCGCCTCCGTGGTTTCAAACCCTCAATTTTTCTTAGTCCGCGGAGGCGGACTTTGCCTGTGTAGCCGCGAATTCCATTCGCCTTGGCTCTTTAATTACGAATTACGAATTATTTTACCGTGCATCGCCAATCAGCACAAATGCCGACCAATAAAAAGGATGGCGATGGTCTGCAATTAACTTCAACTTCGCTTGTTGCAAAGCTTTCCCTTTCGTCATACCATCCTTGAGATTCTGATAAAAATCAACCATCAATTGCTGAGTTGCTTCATCATCAACTGCCCACAAACTTGCCATAACAGCTTTAGCACCAGCCCGCTCAAATATATAAGCAACACCTGCAATTCCTGCGTCATTTAAATTAGTATCTACAGCAGTTTGACAGGCACTAAGAGTAATCAATTGTGTGCCTTGTAAACCTAAAAGAGCAGCATCGGCAATGTCTAAGGATTTATCAGCAAAGAGTAACGTATTATTTTTTAGCTTGACTTTTTTGCAATCTTCAGTTTGAAAACAGCCGTGAGTTGCTAAGTGCAAAAAAGAAAACTGCAAAGCCTGGGATCTAAAGTTTTCCAAAGTAGCTTTTTTATTGATATAAACTTCACTATCTGGCAGTATTTCTTTAATCTTTATGACTTCTGCCTCTGCACCTGGGAGATTTTGTGGCTCACTGGTTACTGGATTACCAAATGCTAAAACAGCTTGTAGTTTGCGGGGTATGGCATTTTGCATACCTAGAGATTGTAAGGATTTATTGGAAATGCGAGTGAGATAGTTTACAGAATATTTTTGGATCAGAAATTGCTTAGTTTTATTGTCGTAAAGAGTCTCAAAAGGTAAATGGCGCAGTTGATCAGTAGCAATAATACTCAGTTGTTTAGGTGATAAAGCTTTAATCTCGCCTTCTATAGGACGAATGAGAATATCATAAAGTTCGCCGCCGGTTTCAAAGTAGTCAGAATCACTATCGTCTTGTACCTGTTTTAAGTAATCAGCAATAAGTTTATTAAATTTATTGGGTTCAATAGGTTTTTTAATAACACTAAAATGACCTTTTGTGAAGATAAAAAATGCGACACTATTAGGCATCTCTTTCACATTAGTCAGCAAAACAGGTTGAACTACAACTGTTCCTGCGGGTATAGAGGATGTAAGATTTTTAATATCTATGGGTGTAGTTTCAAATAGTTCTGCCACTTCAGGAAAACGGCGAGAGATATTTTCTGCTTCTGAATAAACTTGTACTTCTAATTGCCGAATTCGTTGGGGTAGGCTTTCGGAGCGATCGCTTTGCAGTTGTTGTCGCAGTGCTTCCAATCGCTGATTTTTTTTAGTCCAATCCTTAAGGCTCTGCTGTGCTTCTGGGTTGGCAACTTTAGCATTAATGAGGCGAGTATAATCAGCAAGGTCGGCTGTGGTGAATAGGTTAACCCATTCAAAAGCTTGAGCGTATTTCTTTTGATTAATTAGGACATCGACTAAAGCAGTAGCATATACATCGTTTTGCTGTAAAAACTTTTGACGATTTTCTCGTTGTAAACCCCGGCGCATTTCTAAGCTGATTTTGAGAGATTGCTCTAAATTAGTAATGGCTTCGGTTGGTCGATTTGTTTTTTGGAAGAGTACACCAATATTACCCAAGGTGACAACTTCACCAGTGCGATCGCCCACAGCCCGCAATATAGGAAGAGCTTGGTTGTAAAATTCGAGTGCTTTTTGCTTTTCTCCTAAATCGTCGTAAACTGCACCGATGTTATTGAGTGTAGTCGCCTCACCAGAGCGATCGCCTACAGCACGCCTAAGGGGCAGAGCTTGATTGTAAAATTCGAGTGCTTTTTGCTTTTCTCCTAAAGCGTGGTAGACTTTACCGATGTTATTGAGTGTAGTCGCCTCACCAGAGCGATTGCCCACAGCACGCCAAAGGGGCAGAGCTT
This sequence comes from Nostoc sp. LEGE 12454, assembly GCF_056620565.1. Lineage (NCBI taxonomy): Bacteria > Bacillati > Cyanobacteriota > Cyanophyceae > Nostocales > Nostocaceae > Nostoc > Nostoc sp. LEGE 12454. The sequence continues at coordinate 9,964 of NZ_JBWQXL010000073.1, read as the reverse complement.
GGTTGTAAAAATCGAGTGCTTTTTGCTTTTCTTCTAAATCGTCGTAGACTGCACCGATGTTATTGAGTGTGCGAGCCTCACCAGTGCGATCGCCCACAACACGCAATATGGGCAGAGCTTGGTTGTAAAAATCGAGTGCTTTTTGCTTTTCTCCTAAAGCGTGGTAGACTTTACCGATATTATTGAGTGTAGTCGCCTCACCAGAGCGATTGCCCACAGCACGCCAAAGGGGCAGAGCTTGGTTGTAAAAATCGAGTGCTTTTTGCTTTTCTCCTAAAGCGTCGTAGACTAAACCGATGTTATTTAGTGTAGTCGCAACACCTGTGCGATCGCCCACAGCACGCCAAAGGGGCAAAGCTTGGTTGTAAAAATCGAGTGCTTTTTGCTTTTCTCCTAAAGCGTCGTAGTTATGCCCAAGTCCAAGCAGTGCAGTTCCTTCAAATTTTTGGTCTTTGAGTTGTCGTGAAATGCTTAAAGCTTGCTGAAATATTTGTATTGCCTGTTGATGTTCCTGTTGCTGTGTCAGTTTTATGCCTTGCTCTAGCAGTCTTTCTGCTTCTTGCGATCGCGAGTTTTGAGTCTGTCCCCTGGTGGGTTGAGCCATCAGCATTACTGTTAAAGGCGTTAGACAAATACCCAAAGCCAAAAAACTGGTGAGAATTTTTTTCATAAAATAACAGGTAGCTGTTTTTCATTGGGTTTAACAGAAGCTGTGGTTATCAACATCGTGATGTTTGCCAGGAATGTCGCAATGTTTGTGAGGAACATCGTGATGTTTGCCAGGAATGTTGCAATGTTTGTGAGGAACATCGTGATGTTTGTCAGGAATGTCGCAATGTTTTGTATCAACATTGTGATGTTTGTCAGGAATGTTGCAATGTTTGTGAGGAACATCCCAATGTTTCTTGTTAATATTGTGTTTGTCGTTAGAAACGTCAAAAAGCTTAGGGGCATAGATATACGCCCCTACGGATGAATTTATTCACGCTCAATAAGGTTTTGCCAGAATAGCGATCGTTTTTTGTTGCGAATTGAACTGGATTTCATTTACCACATATTGCCGATTTCTCGCTACTGACTGAATACCTTGCAACTGTGCCGTAGAAACTATAGGTGGTTTGAGCTTCACCACCGCTTGACCTTGAGTAGGATTTTTTACCGTAAAAGTATTTAGGGGTATACCGCTCCAAGTTACCGTTTTACCTGTGGGGCGATCGCGCTCACCCCGGATAATTTGCCGCCCATTGCTTCTGTAAACTAACGCACCATTCTTGAAAACTACTTTTGTAATTTGGCTCAGAGGAATCGTGGTAGTTTTATTACTACGCTGAATTGATAGTGCTTGCTCTTGTGCATCAATTCCTATTACTCGACCACTCCTTGACTCACCCCCTTTGAGCATGACCTCTGCTAACTCTGGTAATGCTACTGAAAGTTCTAATTCATCTGCGTTAACTGGTGTTTGTGCTAACAATAAATTTCCCGTCTTGACATTCTGTCCAATTACAGCTTCGATGTTTCCTGCGATCGCTGCTGCCATTACTAGAATTACCACAACCCATCCCTGGAAAAAAGCTTTCATAGCTTTAACAGTATATTTGACTATATTTAACTTTCTCATTAAACTTCAAAGGCATATACCAAATTTCCGTAAAATCACTAAAATAAGCTGATTATTTACCTGTAGCGGTTTGCAATTGAGTGGAATACAGACCTAACCCCCAACCCCTTCCCTACAAAGGAAGGGGAGTAAGATTCAAAGCCTTTTTTTCTTAAAAAAGAAAGCGAGTAAAATTCAAAGCCTCTCATCTCTTAGGAGAGAGGTTTGGAGAGAGGTCAAAGTATATTTGCATACAAACAATAAACGCTATATTGTTTCCCTTATATCCCTCATCTGCCCTATGACCCAAACCCCCAACCAAGAAACCAATATTTTAGGTAAATTCACCAGTGTACTTGGCTTGCTGGGTGCGGCGCTTTTCTTTGCAGGCTGGATTTACCGTTGGTCATATTTCTACTTTTTTCAACTAGAAGTCAATACCCTCGATTTACCTGCACAATCTTTTCTCATAGTTCCCCTGCAAATATTTCTCGGAGATATCTGGACAATCTGCAAAACAGCGATCGCCTTTTTTCTAGCTGCGATCGCAATTCAGGTAACGTTATGGTTAATTAAAATCGTTAGTGATACGGTAGTCTCTGCAAGCCAATTACTACTAAGTCGTATCATCTCTGCAACTCAACACAAACGCTCATGGACAGCTAAACGGCTCAAATCTATAGCTGAATTTAGTTCTGGACAACTGCGTTCAGTTGATTTTTTGCGATCGCTAGTTAATGAAATAGTAATAGTATCCTGGGTATTAATTGTGATATTTTGGTTAGCGCGTTGGCAAGGCTTTGCAGATGCGCGACGAGACGCTGGTCAAAACTCTACTTTGCCAGTTGTAGCCTTAATTACACCGGAAGAAAAGTTTGCTGTAGGACGCAAACTTGATGATATATTTGCCGATCCTTCATTGAAAGGTTATCGCATAATTGGCGATCGAGGTCTATTCGATGACTTGCGAGGTAGGGAAGATAATGATATCAGCAATCCAAAGCAGCCGAGAATCTGGCGCTTACTCCTAGAACGTGGCGGCTGGATTTATTTGTTTCGAGCATTGCCTCCAAATGCAAAGCCTGATGAGCTACCGTCAGTTTTAGCTATTCAAGAAAGTGATAAGGGACATATCATCATTCGCAGTCCAGAAGTTTCTAAAACTACTTCTCCTTGATATCTTAAATAAGTTATCGCCTAGCACAATGAAGCAAAAGCCCTCACCCTAAGTCCCTCTCCCAAGCTTGGCAGAGTGACTTTAAAATTCGCTCCCCTTCTCCCAAAATTGGGAGAAGGGGTTGGGGTTGAGGGCAAATTTTGCTGTACAACAGGTCTAATCAAGTTGAGTATTTACCATTAATTTCTATATAACCCTCTGAAAGATCGCAACCCCATACAGTTGCAGAGGCATCGCCAATATTAAGGCTAACATGAATATCTACTTTATCTTTAGACATAATTTGTCGTAACTGTTCTAGATTTTCTTCAGTTAAGCTACTAGGATAAACTTTTACATTATCAAAACTAATAACAACTTTATCTTGATTTATCTGCTGTTCGTTTTCACATTTGCCTATAGCCATAGCAACTCTTCCCCAATTCGGATCTGCTCCATAAACAGCAGTTTTTACTAATGGTGAATTTACAATTGCTTTCGCTACTGTTTTAGCTTGTGCATAGTTAATCGTTGAATCTACAGTTACCTCAATTATCTTAGTAGCACCTTCTGCATCTCGTGCAATTTTCAGCACTAATTCCTGTGCAACTTCTTGCAATGCACTAGCAAAATCTAGTTCTGAAACTTCACCGGCTAAACCATTAGCTAAAATCACAGCAGAGTCACTAGTAGAAGTGTCAGTGTCTACACTCAAGCAATTAAAGGTTTTATCTATAGTAGAGCGAAAAATAGAACGAAGGCTATTTGCAGAAATTGCAGCATCAGTAAAAAAGAAAGTTAGGAGAGTAGCCATATTAGGCTCAATCATACCAACACCTTTGGCAATTCCTACTAGCTTGGCATTTCCTATTTGCCGTGTAGCTAGTTTCGCTACTGTATCGGTGGTCATAATACCACGAGCGGCAGCATGAAAATCAGCATCAGTCAATTTTTTGCCCAATCCTAATAAACCAGTCCGGATTTTTTCAATGGGGTAACGTCTGCCAATTACACCTGTAGAAGCGATCGCGATATTATGCGCAGCAATTCCAGTTTCAGTTGCGACTAATTGCAGAACCTCTTGGGCGTCAGCGATGCCAACAGAACCATTAGCTACATTTGCATTTTTAGATATAACGACAATTGCTTGTGCTTGTGAATCTTTTAAATTATCGCGGCTAATAGTAACACTTGGCCCGGCAAAAAGACTTTGAGTGAAAACTCCATCTGCAACACAAGGAACTGATGATTTAATAAATACAAAATCATCAGTTGTATCTCGTATTCCCAAATTAGTGATGAATGCACTAAAACCTTGAGGTGTAGAAGATATAGTTAATGACATTTTTCGATATTTAATAATTTGGTTTAATTATCTCATATCAAGTTCAGTTAATTACCGATCGTGAAATCTATTCGTGCAAATTGGGCGGGATGATAGTGAAACCCAACATAAACAACTATCAAACTTATGAAATTCTCATATTAAAAATCTATTAGTATTCCAAAGAAACTTTTATAATTATGCAAAGGTTTGACAACGCGATTTTTTTACTCCCCACCCTCACCTAGCAATTTTTAATTTATCGAGTACTATAAATCAGTTAATGTAAGAGTGAATGTAGTCCATCCATTGCCACTTTCTACTTGAATGTTTCCTTGCAATTGTTCGACTAATTTCTGGACTATAGATAAACCTAAACCCGAACCACCTTGATTCCAGATATCTGCATTAGGGAGACGATAAAATTTATCAAATATCCGTGGTAACTCTATTACCGGAATTTCTACTGAATTACTGACAGTAATAATTGTTTTTGCAGGTGTTTCCGAGGAATTGTGACTTACACTTAAGACAATTTCACCACCCGTAGGTGTGTATTTACAGGCATTATTGAGCAATTCTACTATAATGCGTTCCAAGCTAATGCCATCTGACAATAGCGGCGGGAGGTTTGCAGGGAGATTCGCCTGTAGAGTTTGCTGATGTTCTTGAACGCGAATTTGAAACGGCTCGATAATCCAAAGTAACCACTGTTGTAAGAGCAACGCATCAGGTGTAATAACTTGATAGGATGAGCTTTCTAGCCGTTGTAAGTCTAGTAGATCGTTAATTAATTCTAGTTCGCGATCGCACTCGCTTTCCATTAATCTTAGATAGCGTTGAGCATCCTCAGTATTACTAGATAGTTGTATCATTTGAATCATCATCTTAATATTACTCAGAGGCGATCGCAGTTCGTGAGAAACTAAATTCAAAAAGTCATTTTTGAGTTGATTTATCTCTTCCCATTGCACCACAAGTTGCTCTTGCTCAATTTGCTTTTGACGCGCCTCAATCGCTAGTTTGCGCTCAGTAATATCTCGAAACACTAATACAGCGCCTGTAATATTATCTTTGTCATCTTTAATCGGTGCAGCGCTGTCATCAATTGGTATTTCTGCACCATTTTTATTAATCAAAATTGTTTCTGCGGGGAGATGAACGATAGTACCATCTTGAAGAACTTTTATAATCGGACTTTCAATAGGGTTATGAGTTTCGCCATTAGCAATATTAAACACCTCTGAGGAATTTCTGCCACAAGCTTCTTCTTGTTTCCATCCAGTCAGATTTTCCGCAACCGGATTCATAAAAGTGATTAAATCTTGTAAATTGCTAGCAATCACACCATCGCTGATACTTTTTAAAAGTGCATCCAGCCATTTTTTATTAACTTTTAATTGCCTTTCCAAACCATGCTTAGTCAAAGTTATTTCAATATTTGTTTGTAGTTCTCTTTCTTTAAAAGGTTTCAGTAGGTAGGCAAACGGCTCAGTTATCTTAGCTCGTTCCAATGTGTTCTCATCTGCATAAGCAGTCAAATAAATTACTGGAATATCCAAACGTTTATAGATTTCTTCAGCAGCTTCTATTCCGTCCATTGAGCCTTTAAGCTTGATATCCATCAGTACTAAATCTGGAGATATTTCTATTGCTATATTAATTGCTTCTTCTCCTGATGAAGCGATAGCAGGTACTGCGTAACCAAATTTCTTAAGCCGATATTGTAAGTCTTTAGCAACAATAGCTTCATCTTCCACAACTAAAATTTTTGCGTTTGCCATCTTTGATTAATCGTATATTTATGGTAAAGGAAATGTCACCTGACACTCTACTCCAGTGGAGCCTGTAATATTTATATTTCCTGCTAGCTGATGGGTTAAAGCATCTACTAACTCCCATCCTAATGATGCGATTTTTTTTAAATCAAAGTTTGGTGGTAAGCCAATACCGTCATCACGAACTATTAGCATTAAATTATTATTAATTATTTTTTTTATTTCAATATTGATTGCACCATTACTTCCTTCGGTAAATGCATATTTTAAAGAATTAGAGACAAGTTCATGGATAATTAAGCTACAAGGAATTGCTGTATCTAAACCGAGAAAAATACAATCTTCGGCATTGATTTTCAAAGCGATCGCATCTTCATTGACTTCATAAGCAGTAAATAAACTTGTTACCAAATCTCGAATATATTCACCAAAATTAATCCTTGCTAAGTCTTGAGATTGATACAATTTTTCGTGAACGAGAGCCATTGATGCAATTCGCTGCTGGCTTTGTTGAAATATTACCAAATCTTCTTTGTCTTTGATATAGGCAGATTGCAGGTTGAGCAGACTGGAAATAACCTGTAAATTATTTTTGACCCGATGGTAAATTTCTTTTAATAACACCTCTTTCTCTAATAGTGATGCTTGAATTTGCTCCTCCCACTGCTTGCGTTCGCGCTGCGCGGCTTTCCGTTCGCTAATGTTTTCGACCACAGAAATAAAATATTTTGGCTCCCCACTAGATTCGCGCATTAAAGACACAGTGAGATTAACCCAAACTATGGAATTATCTTTACGGAAATAGCGCTTTTCCATCGAGTAAGTTTGAATATTATCTGCTAAAATCTGCTCAACATATTTCAGGTTAGTGTTAAGATCGTCCGGGTGAGTAATATCTTGGAAAGTTAACAACTGTAGTTCTTCGAGTGTGTAACCGAGAATATCGCAAAGCTTCTGATTAACTAACAACCAGCTTCCATCGATTGCGACATGGGCAATGCCAACAGCAGCTTGATGGAATGCAGCCCGAAATCGCTGTTCGCTCTCTCGCAATGCTTTTTCTATTCGCTGGCGCTCAGTAATTTCTGTCTGTAGCGATTCGTTGATTGTTGTTAACTCTGCTGTCCTTTCCTCAACCATGCTTTCTAATTGGTTAAGTAGGCTATTTAGTGTCTCCTCTACTTGCTTGCGATCGGTAATATCAGTATGTGAGCCTGCCATTCGTACTACATTACCATCTTCATCCCACAGTGCTTGCCCTCGATCTAAAATCCATTTATAGGTGCCGTCTTTACATAAAGCTCGATACTCGGTAATGTAAAACGGTGTTTTCTGAGCAAAGTGATCTTGAACCGCTTGTTTCACCCGCTCAATATCGTTCGGATGCACTCGTGTCACGCATTCATCTAAATGGTTAGAAATTTCGTGGTTTTCGTAACCGAGCATTTCTTTCCAGCGAGCCGAGAAGAAAACTTCATTGGTTTTAACATTCCAGTCCCAAATTCCATCATTATTGCCGCGCAAAGCTAATTGCCAGCGTTGTTCGCTTTCCCTCAACACTTCCTCAGTCCGTATGCGTTCAGCAATTTCTTTTGCTAGTTGGTAGTTTGCAGCCTCTAGTTGGGCAGGACTCGGTAGAGCTAGCAACTGCGGCATTAATGACAAAAGCTCTAGAGCCGTTAATACGGAGACGAAAGCGGTGATAGCTTTGACTAACCCTGATAGCCAATAGGTAGGATACCAAAGCGTCCATACATCCATTAAATGGGTTGTGCCACAAGCAACGATGAATGTACCAAACATTAAGAATATCCAGCCGAAAGGCATATCTCGCCGTTTACGGACAAAATAAACCAGCATCACTGGAATTGAATAATAAGCAAGTCCAGTTAACACATCTGAAATCAGATGCAACCACACCAATCCTGGTTTCCAGAGATAGCAATGTCCGTGGGGAATAAACTGGCTAGTAGAGAAAAAATTATTTAAAAATTCCATCATAAAAACCTACATATTGCACAAGTCTTCACCAAAGCCTGAAGTGCGAAAGAAGAGGTTTTTAGCCTCAGACCTCTTGTAGATGCGTATACGCCTAGAGAGTGGATCTCATATTTTCAAGGAGAACTACGCTTGGTATTTGTCAGAGTTTTACCGTACTAGTTTTAGACTAGAATTGATTATTAGCTTGAGCTTCTACATTCTGTTTTCGTCATCTTTTCTGAGTTTTTTAATCTGAATAATATAAGATTTATTAAAATTAAAGTACCGCGATCGCTTTGGTTATCGTTACCGTATATTCTCTGAAATCAACCATTTACATATATAAAAACCTTCAAAAATCACAGTAATATTTCGGTTATATAATAATCTAATTCTAATCTAGCTGCATACGTGTATTTGCGGCTTAACTCAAATCAGTCTGAGTAGGTCAGCACTATTAATCTGTCATATAGTGTCTAATGTCCGGTTAAAGATTTATCGTTAATACCGCACATAGCAAGTGCAGAAGCTCACTCTCAAGGTTTGGAGACAGAGCAACTGGCATTAGATGAGGCTGAGGTAGCAAACCACAGACTCCGTGCTGTAAGTAAAAAGACTCGGAAATAAGTGTTATTTTAGCTACAGAAATATAAACCCACTTTAGAAAACGTTGATGGTTAGATTCTCTTTCATCAGAAAAAAGCCCATACATCAGCAGAACTGTCGGCATTGCTGATGGTGAGGGTATCTGGGCAAGTGTAAATCTGGGTTAACAATGATAGCAAGTGTGCGATTGACTGGCGGTGGTTAACTGAAATCACACTTTCGACCAAGTTAACTTTGAGTCTAAGCCAGAATCGGTAAGGTAATCATAAATTCTGTTCCTTATCCTGGAGTAGAATTCACATCCAAAGTTCTACCATGTTTTTCTATAACAATAGACTGAGCGATGCCTGCGGCAAGCCGCTTTACGTTTACGCTAATCCTAATCCCGTTCTTTTACCAACACCTTTCGCGATCGTTGTCTTCTGGCATAACTTGGATGAGCGCGGCTTCTAGCTGTTGCAAAGCTTTGCCGATCGCTTCCAAGTGCTTGCGGTTAAATATAAGTATAAATTAGTGCTTTTTGTATTACTCAGATAGCTTATTACTTATCTTAGAGTGAGACATTGGGTATTGAGTGCGATCGCTCCAACCACACACCCCACAATCTCCTACAGCGATGCCAAGGTAAATCCACATAACCTACTAGAGTCTGTTTAAACCCAAAATTAAGCCCACTCCAGCGATCAAGGGCCAAGAGACAGAGGGGCGATCTCACTTTACTGCCAAAAAACTTTGCTGATTGCTTCTACTTTTCCGAAAAAGAGGAATCGTAATGTGATTAACATTATAGAAAACTTCCAATGCTTATTTTTCTTAAATAAAAAGGATGCACTATGAGTACACAGAATGAAAAAAACTCTTCAGTCGAAACACAGTCTTTAGTTGAGGAAAGTAAACAACCATCAACTCTCAATGATTTAAAAGGTCAGCAAGGTGTACAACAAAACGCTGATGCAGTAAATAATACCTTTAATCTGCCACAAAACTATATACAAACAGACCCCTGGATTTACCGCATGATTGTTGGTACACTAACCTCTACAGTATTAATTTGCCTTATAGGTGCAATTGCTCTACAAGCAAAGGGCAACAAACAAATTCCTGACCTTCTAACCGCTCTTGGAACTGGTTCTTTGGGTGCTTTATCAGGATTACTAGCACCATCCCCTATAAAAAGATAGTGTTTTCGTAATGCATCTAGGTAAAAGTTAGATTGAGTGTCATTAACTTAAAACAAAAATTAGACCAAAATAGCTCTAATTAGGGCGTTGCTAAATTCAGGTATAAAAAATGATTTTGGGTGATTTAAAAGCCTTTGCAGAGACTAGTAATTGCTAGTCTCGGCACCTAGATTCAGACATTTTATCGGCAACTCAGATTTTAGTTTCCTCAATAGACCTCTTGCAAAAGTCGCTCAGGAAGATTTTATTTTGGGGAGACAAAGCTCATAATTGTAGAGAGCAGCAATCAGATTAAACCTTAAACTAAATCTTTTTCGGCGATTTCTATAAGTAAGGGAC
>NZ_JBWQXL010000072.1:0-21612 GCF_056620565.1 Nostoc sp. LEGE 12454 | reverse complement strand
TTATTCGTTTGGCATCCGGGAAATGTCTTTGTGGGCGGTGGCTAGGTAACTTTACTATCACGGAGGAATGTCTGCTGGTAGGTGTTTTTCAGTTTACCTGCAAACAACACCAATTAGATAGCTAGGGCTACCTCCCCTTAAAATTAGATTGCAAGACTACTAATTTCTTTCTTCCAAGTAGCGAGAAATTGCACTGTCAAGGTTTGGCATTAATTCACCTCGATCGCTACCAAGAACGCTGTAAGCTGGGCGGGGAGCAATCCAACCAAGTTCTTGTGTAGGAAGAGCAATTAGACTGCTGACACTTACACCTGCTTTTTTTGCCGCTAATCGGGCTAAGTCAGACCAAGCTATAGCACTTTTGTTAGCCAAATGCCACAAACCTTTCTCGCCATCAATCAATAAATCAAGGCTGGCATGGACAAGATCGGGTACATAAGTAGGGGAAACGATCGCATCTTCGGCTGCAACAAAAGTATTACCAGCACTAAGCTGACGTAGAGCGATCGTCACAAAGTTGTAATCATCCCACGGCCCGAAAAATGCGCTAGTGCGAATCATTAGTGATGTCGGATGAGCCTGTAATACTAGCTTTTCTGCCAAAACTTTGCTGCATCCATATACATTCAGGGGCGCAACGGTATCAGTTTCGACATAAGGATTCGACTCAGCACCATCGAATACCAAATCTGAAGAGAAAGTTAGCAGCCCCACATTATGTTGAGCGCAAGCAGCAGCTAAAATTGCTGCCCCTTCAGCGTTTACCTTTAAACAAACATCGGGTTCGCGTTCGGCATCGTCCACCCGCACATATCCCGCAGCGTTCACAACTGCCCACGGTTGCAATTCGGTAAGTACTTTATTGACGGAAGCAGGATTGGCAATATCCATATCTTGGCGTCTTAGCAGACAATATGAAATTCCTCGGACTTGACACAACCGAGCAAAAGCCTTGCCTAGAGTTCCTGTGGCTCCGACGATCGCCAGGGGACGATTGGAAACAGGGGAGGAAAACGGCAAAGATGAAGGAGATACGCGACAACTGACGGCTGGGTATAATAGGCGCTCTTCTCGATGCCACCATCCTGGTGTATCAAGTAATGGATGATTGGGTTTATTTCCAGTGGCTAAATCCCGCACCATTTTAGCGATCGCTGTTTGTCTGGGGCGTGGCGATCGCAAATCAAACACCCCTGACTCGTAGTATCCTGCGGAGCGAGTCACTAAACTATTCCAATCGTAGCTGCCCAAAAGTGCCCAAACAGTTATAGCGCGAACATCTGCGCCCTGGTCTCGTAATTCTTGGGCTGCATTCCACACTTCATGAAGCCAGCGTAGCTGCTCCTCACGGGTACAACTCAGGTGAACTTCAGTGACAGCAAAGGGTAGTTTGTAGCGTTCCCATGTTTCTTTGAGCAATGTGCGGGGGCCTGCCAAACCCTCAGCGCAAACTCGCACTGCCTCTACATCTGCATACTTGTCTCGACCATTACCACCATGCGTCCAAGCGGGATAGTTTTCTAGATTTTCATCTAAAAAGCGCTCGCTTGTCAGGTAATGGTTAATGCCGATAATGTCAGGCGGACAGGTATATTGTAAAAATTCTTCAAGTTCAGTCTCGCCGATCCCACAGTCGCGCAAGTAATCCCAGATGGGATGAGTTGGGTTGATTCGACCGCATAATAAATCAAGACTCAACCAACGACGCTCGTTTTCTAGTTCTGCTTGATAAGCCAGCTTTGGCGTACTATGAGTTTTACCCAAATCCTCAGTTTGTACGAGTTGAGCGTTGGGATTGATTTCTCTGATTGCTTGCATCGAAAGAGCGATCGCTTTACACTCTCCTAACAATGCACGAGCGAAAGTCAAATCGTCTCGACCGTGAGGATACCAGTGACCATACATCCCACTGAATCGTGCTGTAGTTAGTGGCTCATTTACAGGTGTGTAATGTGTAACCCAAGGATAGCGTTCTGCCACCGCACGAGCAAACACCGCTAGTTTTTTTGGAAATTCTGGATCTACTAAGCTGGTATCACGCGGCCCACTACCGTGATGCACTAATCCCACAATCGGACGGATGCCGAGTTCCCGCAAGCGCCCCAGTCGTTCATCTGCCCACGACCAATCAGCATTCTCTAAACCGTTGGGCGCTATCCGCTCCCAAAGTATTGGATAGCGGATAGCGTGTATGCCAAGTTCAGCGAATAAATCTAGGTCATCCAAGCGCGTTGCATGACCATTGCGTTCTAACTGATCGAGATACTCTTCACCCACACGATTAACCGTACACTCGACACCAGCCCAAACTTCTAGGGGAAGTTGTGCTTTGTTACTGTTGAGTGTCGAGTTGAAAGCAGAAGCCATAATTTACAACTCAAGCTGATATTTTATTTGATGCGTTCTTTTTGATTTTTGTCGAATGTGTTATACCGGAGGCTAACGCACCATCCTAGATTTTCGGTGCGTTACGCCGTGTGCGACTTTCTCTCAAACCTAACCCCCAACCCCTTCCCTACTAGCGTTGGGGAGCAAGAATGAAAGCCTCTCTCCGTTTCGGGGAGAGGAATGGAAGTGGGGTTCCAGGAATAAGTCGCACATCGCGTTGCGTTAGCACTAATGTCCATAACGCACCTTAATAAATACAGAGCAGTCCTAATTACGAATTACGAATTATTTAAGCCTTAACTGCAATTTGTTTGTACACAGCTAGAGCTTGAGCAACACATTGATCCATGTTGTAGTATTTGTAGGTTGCTAATCGTCCTACAAAATAGATCCCTGGAGTTTCATCTGCCAGCACCTTGTATTTTTTGTAAATTTCCTGATTCTCAGAACGCGGTACAGGATAATAAGGGTCTCCTTCAGCTTTGGGAAACTCATAAACAATACTCGTTTTAGAGTGTTCCTGACCAGTTAAGTATTTAAACTCTGTCACACGAGTATAAAGCTGTTCATTGGGATAGTTAATTACTGGCGCTGATTGAAACACAGAGGTGTTATGCGTTTCATGCTTGAAATCAAGCGAACGATAGGGTAGTTTGCCGTAGCGATAATCAAAGTATTCGTCAACCGGCCCGGAGTAAACCATCTCGCGGCAAGGTATAGCTTTTTGGATTTCTTGATAATCGGTGTTGAGCATTACCTTGATGTTCGGATGATTGAGCATATTCTCGAACATCCGGGTAAAGCCGTGCAGTGGCATTGCCTGGTAAGTATCGGTAAAATAGCGATCGTCACGATTGGTACGGGTGGGAATTCTGGCAATTACTGATTTATCAAGTTCCGATGGGTCGAGTCCCCATTGCTTGCGCGTATAATTTCGGAAAAACTTTTCATACAGTTCTCGACCAACTTTGCTTACCACCACATCTTCACTAGTGCGGATGTATTCTATTGGTTCAGCAAGCGATTTGTAAAACTCCTCCACCTCAAATGAATTGAGATTCATGCCATACAGCTTGTTGATGGTGTCAAGGTTGATCGGAATCGGAACAAGTTGCCCATCTACACTTGCAAGGACGCGATGCTCGTAAGACCGCCACTTAGTAAACCGCGAGAGGTATTCAAAAACTTCGCGGGAGTTGGTATGAAAAATGTGGGGGCCGTATCTGTGTACGAGAACGCCATGATCGTCATAATGATCGTAGGCATTGCCGCCTATGTGGTTGCGCTTGTCTACAACCAGCACTTTTTTACCTTGAGTTGCCAAACGTTCAGCAATGACGCTACCAGAAAAACCAGCGCCGACAACCAAGTAATCGAAGACAAAATCTCTAGTAATGACATTTGGTGCTTGTTTACCAGCCGCACCTGTGGAGTTAGCTTTGTCTTCACCATCACGGGCTGCAATGGCAGAGTCAATCAGCTTCATCATTGATGCCCAAGTGCGATCCCAAGAAATCTTTTCTAAAAAGGCATCTACTCGACTCAGCCATTCTGAGGTTGGGGTATCCTCTTGCATTGCAAGTTCTGCGGCGGTGACGAACTCAGAAACTGTATCTGCAATTCGCACCAGTTTCGATTCTCCATAAGGACGTACCACATCTCGAATTGAGGTAGATACTACAGGTCTACCTGCGGCAAGATACTCTGGAGTTTTGGTCGGGCTAATAAAACGTGTTGACTCGTTACGCGCAAATGGCAACATTGCCAAGTCCCACCCTGCTAGATATGCAGGTAGCTCTTTATAGTCTCTGCCACCAAGATAATGGATATTTTCATGCTGTGGCAAAGTTGCGGGATCGATTTTGACCACTGGCCCAATAATTACTAGATGCCAGTCGGGACGTGCTTCGGCAATACCTGCAAGCAGTTCAATATCCATCCGTTCATCAATTACACCAAAGAACCCAAGGCGAGGATGGGGAATATGAGCTTGATCTTCTGGTTCTTGAACGTTTCGCGCCTGGCCAAAGTGGGGGACATCTACACTGCTAGGGAAGGCATAAACGTTGGGGTGCTGGTTCACTTTACTTTCGTAAAGGCTTTGTCCCCCTGTAAATACTAAGTCTGCACGGCTGAATAGTTCGGCTTCGTAATTCTTTAAAGTGGGTGATGCTCCCTGGAATGCAGATAATTCATCCATACAATCGTACACCACGGCTTGGGGTTGCAAGTGGCGGGTAAAAGCGATCGCCATTGGTGTGTAATACCAACAAATATACTTGTTGATATTATGCTCTGCAAATAAATTATTAATTAGTAGTTGTAAATCTGCGTTGATTGCTTCTTCACTTAAACCTTGTTGCAGGTGTGGCACAACCACAACTACTCCATTAGAATCTTGGTTTACATCTAACCTTGCCAACGGTTCTTCAGAGAAAATTGCCTCTTCAATAAAGAAGACTCGCTTTCCTTGAGCGCAGCGACTAAGAAGATGTTGTGGCCTTTGATAAACGAAATTCCAGCGTAAATGAGATAAGCAAACTATGTCAGGTGTATCTTTAAAAGTTTCTGTTGATTGAATTTTTTTATTAGACGAAGTTAAATTCAACAGTGGCGTCGTATCCGATGATTGCGTTTGGGCTAGCTGCGATCGCTTTGTTTTACGCTGCTTCGACGAAATAACATTGCTGACACCGTTGTTTTTGACTTGAGATTTTTCACTTGCCATAGATGTTCTCGTTATTTAAATTATTTATTCTGACTTGCCAATCGCTAATACCTTTTCTTTGTAAGGCAGCACAAAGCTTACTTTTAGGCAAAAGCTTACAACACAGTTTGCTGCATTTCCATATCGAATAGGTATAATCAATGCTTTGCTGTATTTTTAATAAAATACTATTTTTAGTATAGGTTTTTCATCTACCCAAATAAATATAAAGTGGCTTTTTTGTTAAGCCAAAAGTACTATATTTTTCCCAATGTCTAAGTCTAAATAACAAAATATTGATTGATATAATCTAAGGCATTTTTTGTTTTTGTCTAAAACGTATATGCATACTTATGGGTTTTTGTCTGTTCGATTTCGTACACAAATTAATATAATTAACAAATGTATTAATTTTAATAATTCCGATTTATTTATTCCTCATACTATATGTTTCAGTCTAATATATAAAATTAACCTATTTTTAGGAAAAACCATAATTTTTTTACAAAAAAAGATTATTAACTTGTTATCTTGAATACATACTATTGTAATAATCATAGTATATTTTGGAAAGCAAGTATTATAAATTTAACCCTACTGATAGATATGTTCTCTCAACCTTAGGTAGGTTAAAAGTCTTTTGATAGTGTGTAAACTTGCTCGTATATTCAATTCATAAACCTCACGCGATCGCTTTTAATGATGGAGCGATCGCGTTTTTCTATTTCAGAGTTTCTCCAATAAAATAGGTAGTGCAGTAAATGTAGGCATTGAAAATAAATTAAGTAGTAAAGCTTCTAATTTTTTTTGAAAAACTTTTACTGCGAAAGATTTAATATATTTAATTAAAATTCCGACTTGAGATATAAAAGGTCAAACTTACTATTAAAACTACTGACAGAGAATACATTGAAACTTGTGACAGATAACCGCAAGTTTTATATTATCTATAACGTTAGTTATCACTCCATTAGTCGAAGGGATTACGAGTAATGAATACAAGTCTTTTGTCAGTCCCTAAGTTTCATAGCGGTCAAAAAGTAGAGTTTATCGGCGGAGAAGGCATCATCAAAAATTACCGCCCTCAGTCAGGTAGCTGGGTTTATTTACTAGAGATGCCTATGGGTTTAGAGCCAGAAATGGGTCGGGTTGGTAATGAAACTATGATTTGGTTATCTGAGGTAGATATCTATTTACCCTTCAATAATTCTTCTCATAATAAAATTAGAAATCATGAATATCATGAACGAAAAATGCCATTTATACAAGTGGCTAAAGCAATGAAACATTACGACAATGAAAATAATTAATTAGCAAATGTTTTTTAATGAAGATAAAAAACATAAACCCCAGATTTGACCCCATTTATAAGCCTTTCCAAAACAGTGTTTATTACCTTTGATAGAGTGAAATATATGAAAGACAAAGTTGAATTATAAATATTCTGCTTACACAGTTAAATAGCTAGAAACGATCTATTAATAATTAGATTTTGATGATTTCTCAGCTAGCGGTTACTATTTCGTAAACATCTACGCACTTACCAAGAGAAACAAGATGGAAAACATTAACCAGGCAAAAATGATTGAGCGTTACATTGCTTTGGCTATCGGAATCAGTTATTTACTTTTAGGTTTAGCTGGATTTGTACCAGCTTTAGTTTCATTACCAGGATCGAGCGAATCTTTTGTTCCACTTGATGAATCGGTTGGGGCTTATTCGGCGGGCTTTGGTTATATCTTTGGTGCGATTCCCACGAACTTTTTGCATAACATTGTACGTTGCGCCGTAGGATTGTTTGGAATTACTTCTTACAACAATACTACCACTGCGCGTCTATTCAATCGTGGTTTTGCAGTTTCTTATGCATTGCTGGCGATCGTCGGATTGTTGCCTTTGGGTAAGACATTTTTCGGCTTAATGCCATTATTTGGTGCTAATGTTTTGCTTAATGCATTAGCTGCGATCGCAGCTGGCTACTACAGTGTTGTTATACCAGCCAAAGTTAGCGGTGTTAATGTATCGCAAAATGTTCAATAGTTGCCGATAGTCTGCGGTGTCCAGGTAGGGCCATTGCAAGATGGCCCTTCTGGTTTCCAGATCAGCATATCTAAGCAGATTTGCCGCATATCCATGTTTTTCGTCCAAGCATGGTAGACAACATACTCAGTCTTACCATCTGGCCCAAGAACAATAGAATTGTGTCCCGGCCCTATAACAAAATTAGGAACAGACTTTAGCACCCGCGGCCCGGTTTCGTTACCTGCATCAGAATAAGGCCCCATCACGTTGTCAGCAACGCCATAATCTACACCGTAGTTCTCAGTTTCCCAACGTCCACCACTATAAAAGCAGTAGTATTTACCTTCATGCTTACGAACGCAGGGGCCTTCTAAAGTATGCCAATCATAGATTTCACCATACATTAAACGGTTGGCTAAAAACCGTTGCCAATCTGCTCGCGCGCGTAAAACCACTTTTCCTTCACCAGCAAGCTTAGTCATGGTTTGGAGTTTGTCTACAACTAATGCTGTGCCAGCACGCACTCCATCCGATGTATCCAGAAAGTCACGGGCGTAAAACAAATACCACTGTCCATCGTCATCCTGAAATGGGTGCGGATCGATCGCAAAGGGACAAGATTTTGGATCTACGACTGGCTCACCAACATCTTGATAAGGGCCTAATGGAGTATCGCTTGTAGCCACACGTAACTGATGATTCTTGTCTTCATGCCCCACTGAGTAGTATAGATAAAACTGGCGATCGCAGTAAGCAACTTCGGGGGCCCAAAAATTATCGCCAAGGGCGGGATCTGGCCGCTGTAGGGCGTTACCAACATAATCCCAATTTACAAAATCGAAAGAGCGTAACAGAGGAAAGACACACGATTTGTTATTGGAGTTAACATTTGGTGCGTCCGCTATTTCATCTACCGTTCCTTCTGCTTCTGCTGCGCCAGTGCCGATCGCATAATATACGCCTTCATGTTGCCAAACAAAAGGATCGGCAAAATAACCTTTGTAGACTGGATTAGTATAGGTTTGCATCTTAGTTATTTATGTATAGAATGACAAAAATTCTTCTTCTACTAGTGGTCTGTCCCATTAATTATGATAGGTGAATCAACTTTTCAATTTTTATTTATACCAATTCAATTAATGATTGCAACACATCCTTGGTAAAGACGCGATTCATCGCGTCTCTACAAATGGTCTATTTGTCACATTCTTTTTTCCAATTGGTATTACCTCTTCCTTTGCGCTCTTTGCGTCCTTCTCCCAAGGGGAGACGCTAACGCGAATGCGGTTCGTTTTCTTATCCCTCAAATTTAATGAGACAAAGTACTTAGTAGTCTGTCAAGGGAAGTTTGAAGGGTAAAGGAACGAACCACAGAGGCGCAGAGGGCACATCTGAGAAAAAAGAGATGTTTAAGAGGTGTCTCACTCGTCAAAGTTAGCTTGAAAAACTACTAGTATTTGAAATTCACGTAAGTTTCGACTTTGTTCTTAGGTAAGCTTTCTACTAGCTGACACCGTAGCATCTGTTTTAGTTTTTCTGGGAGGCTTTGATAATAGTCTTGTGGGAGAGTCAAATCTACCTTTGGTGTGTGCAACCAATGCATAGCATAGCCCATAACTATCATCGGTCTTGGGTGGTTTGTCCGATTTGGGGAACCGCGATGTAGTGCTAAAGGCGATCGCACCATCACGTCACCTGGTTGCATATAAAAGGATTCCATTGGAATTTCACCACTGGCAACCTTTTCTAATCCCTCTTCTCGCGGTATGACATGAGTACCACGCGCCATTTGAAACGGCCCGTTTTCTGCGGTTACTTCTACAAGGGGAAAGTTAACTGCGAGGGCGTAAAGTGGTGTAACTATGCGATCGCTAAATAATGGGCGAAAGTCCCGATGGGTTTCCTGATAATCTGAACCCTGGAATGGGACATCAACTCCCATCTGAACCATTACGTATTCTTGGTAAAACACGCGATCTAGGATACCCATAATCACTGGATTGGCAAAAACTAACTCATTAGCGAATGGGTAAATCCAAGGCAAGGTTAGATAATAGCGGGAAACTTCACGAGGAGCCAACCCACCTGGTTGATTTTGACGCTCGTAAAATAACTTTTCAAAAGCTTGTGCCCACTCGTCAATTAATTTTTGCTCAAAAACACCGGGAATCACACAAATTCCGTCTTGATTCAGTTTTTGAGCAAACTGGTCTAGGTCGGTAGCTGAATATTTCGCTATACCGCCTATACTTTGAACCATCTTTTTTATCCTCTTCAACTTATAAATAGAGGCGTATTAATATCAGACCTCTAGGAGATTTTTTATTGCTTGTCGATAGTAGCGCACTATTTTTAAAATTGGTGGCTTAAGCCAATCCTCTGTAACAATTAATTTATATTAATTATAACGAATTAGTTAACATAACTAAACTCTTTGACACTCCAGACAATGCAACGCGATCGCCTGCCTTTGAAGGGCATCTAACAGTCAGAATGCAGTTGGACTCAGTAAACCACCAATAGACACACCTGCATACATCAGCACATCGGCAGCGTTACGGGCGAAGGTAAGTGCGACTGTCAGCCCAATTCCAGAGTTACCACTTGTGAGTATGGCGGCTTTGCCTTGCAGTTTTCCAGAACCGCGATCGGAATTTTTACTATAGCTGTTAGTCCTTGTCAAAAAATTGTCATAAATTTTCTCGATCTGTACTTGAGTGAATAGCTTTGTTCAAATCCCGCAGCAAGTCTTCTTCTGCATCCCGCTCTTGCTTGAGTTCTCGAATCATTTCTTGACTAGAACCAATCAGCAAGCCAGCAACTGCACCAACGAGCGCATATTTTTGCTCTAAATCTTTATACATCTGACTTGTGTACGGGGAAGGAAGTAAACTAGCAGTAATAAAACCAATTCCCGCACCTAGAAATGCTGTCACAAAGGCAGAAAAAGCGATTAATTTAGCGTTCATTTGCTTCGCTCCAATGCTTATAACTTTGCTAAATTATTAGGAGATACTCTATATTGTCTCAGTGGTTCCCAAAGTTACAGCTTAATCTTTACCTCTTGTAATGATACTGATTCTGGATTAAGTTGGTACTGAACCCCCTCCCCGCTCTTCGAGAGGCAGGACGGTTTTATAGAAACAGAGAAAAAATGAACCTAGCTTTCTAAGTACAGCTTTGCGTAAAAACGTAGCGTTGTTAATGCAAGCCGATGCATTAACATTGCAAGCCGATGCATTAACAATGCAAGCCGATGCATTAATATTGCAAGCCGATGCATTAACATTGCAAGCCGATGCATTAATATTGCAAGCCGACGCATTAACATTGCAAGCCGATGCATTAACATTGTCGTGTATTGCCAAATTTAATTCGCTACGAATTAATGAAATGCTGTACTAAGCCTCTCTTTGCTTGCCTAACGGCAGGCTGACGCCTAATACGGTTTGGTTAAAGTTTTTTGATGAAAATTTTAGATCGCTAAAGATACGATAAATCATTACGAAGACGCGATAAATCGCCGTCTCTACAATAACCAGACGCGATAAATCGCCGTCTCTACAATAACCAGAGACGGCGATTCATTGCGTTTGTTGGCTTAACCCTCTTCCTTTTTATTTACTCGAATCATTACGTCTGTTATCATCAGCATTCTGCTTGATAATTACAGATGAATGTTGATGAGCGTTCGTCGTTCGCGCACCGTCTCCGGCTGGAGTTGGCATCGCTCTTGATTGTCCATCTTCGTTTCCATCTGGGGATGGCGGTTGCGAGGGTTTAGCAGGTTTTTTCTTCAAGAAGCGTTCTTCTAAAGTCTTGATGATTACATACAGGACTGGAACAATCAGCAAACTCAGAATTGTTGCTACGAGTAACCCACCAAACAAAGCTGTTCCTAACGACCAGCGGGAGGCAGAACCGGCTCCGGTGGCAATTACCAGGGGGAAAAATCCTAGCAAGGAAGCGCTTGAAGTCATGACAATCGGTCGGAATCGTTCTTGCGCTGCGGTTATGGCTGCTTGTCGAATTGTCACACCTTCTTCTAGGGCTTGATTGGCAAACTCGACGATCAAAATCGCGTTCTTCGACGCTAATCCAATCAGCATCACTAACGCCACGTTTGCGTAGACATCGTTCACCAAACCGCGCAAAGCTAAGGCACTCAACGCACCTAACAACGCTAACGGTACAGTTAAGAGAATAATCGCCGGATCGATATAACTTTCATACTGAGCAGCCAGCGTCAGAAACACCATAATGATTCCGAAACCAAAAATCAAAATCCCCAAGTTACCTGCACTTAATTCTTCGCGAGCAGTTCCAATCCAGTCACTGCCAACCCCCGGTGTTGCTGCTTCAGTCACCGCTTGCTGCATTGCTTGAATTGCCTGTCCACTACTGTAGCCCGATGCTTCTCTACCTTGTATATCGATCGCGCGGAAGCCGTTGTAATGAGAGATTACAGATGGGCCTGTAGTGGGTGTGATTTTTGCAACTTCACTCAATGGCACCATTTGGTTATTTGCCGATCGCACATAAAGCCGCTGAATATCATCTGGCGATCGCCGATAGTTCGCATCTGCCTGAACGTATACGCGGTAGCTACGCTGTCCCAAGGTAAAATCGTTAACATACTGAGAACCAATTGCAGCTCCGAGTGTGGTGACGGCTTGTTGAAAATCGATGTTGAGTGCTTCTAAACGAGTGCGATCGAAGTCAATTTGAAACTGTGGCGTACTGGCAGTAAACTGGGTAAAAACGCCGCCATTGAGCGCCGGTTTTTGATTTGCTTGGGCGATTACCGCTTGAGCATTTGCATAAAAATCATTGATTGTCAGTCTTCCATTGGTACGGTCTTCTAGCTGTAATTCAAATCCCCCTAACGTACTAAAGCCTTGAATCGGTGGCGGACTAACTGCGGTGATAATAGCTTCTGGAATTGTTGCAAACTCTTTATTTATTCGGGCTAAGATTCCAGAGGCAGTTTGATTGGGTTGAGTGCGCTCCTCCCACGGCTTGAGTTTTGCAAAGAACACGCCGCGATTTGAGCCACTACCGGCAAAGCCAAATCCCGAAGTGGCGAAAACGTTACTCACCTCTGGTTCTTTTTCGAGAATTTGTTCGAGTTTGGTAATTACTTGGTCGGTATAGTTGAGGGCAACTCCATCTGGCCCTTGAATAATACCTAAGACAATTCCCTGGTCTTCACTCGGAACAAATCCGGTGGGAACATGGGTAAACATAAAATATGTCGCAGCTAAACCAACCACAAATAATCCGATTACCGCATAACGAACGCGAATCAGAAAATTCACTGTCGCTAAATACTTGTCAATAATCCATTGTAAAATCTGATTGAAACGACCAAAAAACCAACCAAGCGGGCCGCGTGCAGGCCGAGGTGGGCGGAGCAAAATTGCCGATATACTAGGACTAAAGGAAAGGGCATTAAAGGTTGAGATGGCGATTGAAAAAGCAATAATCAACGCGAACTGTTGATACATTTTTCCTGTCGAACCTGGGAAAAATGCCACCGGAATAAAAACTGCCATCAATACTAGCGACGTTGAAACTACCGCTCCGGTAAGTTCATCCATTGCCTCGACTGATGCTTGCAGTGGTCGCATTCCCTGTTCAACTTTGCGGGCGATCGCTTCAACAACAATAATGGCATCATCTACAACTAATCCTGTTGCCAAAATTAAGCCAAATAACGTTAAATTATTCAACGAGAATCTAAACACGTAAGCAAACGCTAATGCCCCAATCAGTGAAACGGGAATGGCAACCAGGGGAATAATCGTGGCTCGCCAGTTTTGCAGAAACAGAAAAATCACTAGTACGACAAGAGCGATCGCTTCAACTAGTGTTTTCAGCACTTCTTCGAGTGAGGCTTGCACAAATCCAACGGTATCGTAGACAATCTGGGCTTTTAAGCCTGGTGGAAAGTCTTTCATCAACTCATCCATCTGAGCCTGAACGTTTTTCGCTACATCCAGGGCGTTACTACCAGGTAATTGATAAATTGCGATCCCAATCGACGGCTTACCATTATTTCTGGCATTGCTGCTGTAAGTCTCCGAACCAAGTTCTGCACGACCGACATCTTGAAGTTTAATTAAACTGCCATTACTTCCGGCTTGAATAACTAGATTTTCAAACTCTGACGCATTTTTAAATTGACCATTGACTCGCAACGGAATTTCATAACTTTGACCTGGAGGGATAGGCGATTGACCTAACGTTCCGGCTCCGGCGAGAATGTTTTGCGATCGCAATGCCGTAGAGACATCTGCCACAGTTAAGCCTCGACTTGCCAGCGCATTCGGATCGAGCCACAACCGCATTGCATATTGCTTTTCACCAAAAATTGTTAAATCCCCAACTCCCGGCGTTCTCAGCAGTTGATCTCGCAAATTCAGATCGATATAGTTACTAATAAACAGCGCGTCATACTCATTATTTTCGGGATAAAGAGCATAGACTAACAAAATACTTGTAGAAGATGTTTGTGCTGTCACACCGAACTGTTGCACCGTTGTCGGTAGGCGAGGTGTAGCACGGGCGAGACGATTTTGGACGTTAACTTGAGCAATATTTTTATCTACCTGTGAGCCAAAATATACCGAAATTTGGCTACTACCTGCTGAACTGTTCGAGGTCATGTACTGCATTCCCTCAACGCCGTTAATTTGTCGCTCCAGCGTAGTTGTCACCGCAGTTTCGACAGTTTCCACATCCGCCCCAGTATAGGAAGCTGAAACTTGAACGCGAATCGGTGCAATATCTGGCAAGTAATTAAGCGGCAGCAACGGAATACACACGCCACCGACAATCAGAATCAGTAGAGTGCAAACAGTAGTTAATACCGGGCGTTTAATGAAGGTATTCGCGATCGAAAAAATCATAAATTATCCATCCTGGATTTATGATATCGGTTGAATTGGTGCGCCTTCTCGAAGTTTGAGAATGCCAGAAGTCACAATCGTTTCGCCGGATTTAAGCCCATCGATAACTTGATAATTGGGCCCTTGAATATCTCCCAGGCGCACTAAACGCTGATGCACAACTTGCTGCTGTTGGCCATTGACGGTTTTGTTTTCGGTGACAAATACAAAACTTTGCCCACCAATGCGAGAAATTGCAACGGTAGGAATCAAGATACCTGGTTGTCGATTCCAAATCACACGACCTCTAACGTATTGCCCATCGCGCAATCGCCCTTGTGAATTCCGAAAGCGGGCTTTGCTCAAAACTGACTGTTGGTTAGAACTTACATTTGGAGAAATGTAGCTAATTGAACCTGTACCAAGCAATTGCTGAGTAGTGGGATCGATTAACTGAACGGGTAAGCCAATTCGTAATTGACGCAATCGATTTGAGGGTATGGAAAGATTGAGATCCAGCGAATCGTTTTGTGTGAGTGTAGTAATTGTTTGTCCGATGTTGACATAATCTCCAACCTTGACCGGAAATTCACCAACTACGCCAGTAATGGGTGCTACCACTTGCTTAAAATTGAGGCTGACTCGCGCCGCAGCCGTGCTTGCTTGAGCTTGGCGGATATTTGCCTGTGCTTGGCGGACAGCTGCCCTAGCTGCTGCGACTTGCTTTTCGGATGTTTGCAGGTCTGCGATCGCAGTTTGTAAATTATTTCTAGCAATGTCTAACTCTTGTCTAGCTATGGCTCCTTCGTTGACCAACTGTTGGCTACGATTGAACTGTGTCCGTTGCAGTTGAACATTTGCAGCTGCTTTGGTGCGTTGGGCTTCGGCTTGTTGTTGCTCTGCTTGAGCAGTAGCCAATGCTGCTTGCACCGAATTAGCAGCTGCGATCGAACTGGCGACATTAGCCTGAGCCTGATCTAAACTCAAAGACGCGATCGGCGTACCCTGCTGCACTCGCTGACCACTCGACACCAGAATTGATTCGATTCGTCCTTGAGTTTGGGGTTGTAGTATGACTTTTTGCTGCGCCTCCAACGACCCGACAAACTCGGAACTTTCTTCGATTGTACCTGCGTCAATTCTTTGAAGTTTTACCGGCAATGGTGGCGGGGTTTGAGCATTAGCTGCCGGATCGTTTTTTTGACAACCACTCGTCAATGTTGTGAGCATTAGTACGATAACTAATACTGGATTTGCGAGTAAAAAGTTTAAGTATTTAAGTAGATAATCACGTTTTAGCATGAAACCAAATGCTGATTAGTTAAATCTATCCACTGTATAATTTTTCTGTCTCAATCCAAGGGATTAAGACAACCTAATGACTCCAGCTTTGCTGCAAGACAAGAATTCAGGAGTCAGAATTCAGAATTCAGAAGTAATATTATGTCCGCTTGATTACTTATTAAAACCCGAATCACCCCACCCCCAACCCCTCCTCGCTTGCGGGGAGGGGAGACAAAGCACAGCTTTGGCGGGGTGGGGTTCTTTTATTACGGATAATTTGGCGGACATGATATAAAACAGGTTTTATACCTGGCTTTGAGACGCGAGCTTGTGTACTTCACTAACTTGAAATTCGCAATAAACTTTCTATATGTCTAGATATTTTGTCGATCGCACGCATTAAATGCATCTTTCATCAAAATCACGGCTTTACGTCAAACAAACTCATCTTCAAAAAATCTTTAGATTAATACTACGTGAGTTCGACGGATTAAAAAAAATACCAAAGATAGAGATAATTAAGTTTGTAGGGTAGATATCAAAGATTTTTGAAAATGATAAGTAAGTCCGCACAATAAAAGCAAACTATGTAAACAAAAGTAAACAAGGCTTAAACCCTTTTTCCTTACGCTTCTGCCCGATCGCAACGATAATTATTTAAGCCAACTTACTTAAGTATCTGATTTTGTATCTTAAATATGATATTGAGAAGCCAAGTAATCCTAACAAAAGAGTGAGTATCGAACCTAATTAAAATTAATTATGCTCAATTACTTAGCAAACTCACTCTTTGAGACTCCAGGCAATTCAACACTATCACCCGGCTTTGAAGGCCATCTGACAGTCAGAATAGTGCAGTCGGACTCAGCAATCCACCAATGGGACACACCTGCACACCAAAGAACATAATCACCTTCACGAGATAATAAAATTTCTCTATCTTCAAATTGCAGGCGAAACTCTCCGTGAATGAGAATTGAAAGCGTCGCAGCTTGGTTATTTACTGCCCATTCAGTTCTACTGTCACCTGCTTTGTGAACAGCCCATTTTACTTCTAGCATCTCCGTGGAACGCGGATCGTCTTCAGGGGTGATAAAGTGACCCATGAACCATCCCCAACGATTTACACCTTCAACGGCTGCGTTTCCATAAACAACTTTAGGCTGCATCACTTAACTCCAAAGAAGGAACCAAAATTTGTCCGGTGTAACCTGCTTGCTTGTATTGCTCAAGAACATGAGTTGCAATATCTTTGCTCTGGCCTGATTTAACCAAAGCAACACAAGCACCGCCAAAACCAGCACCTGTCAGCCTTGCACCAAACACTCCTTCTGTTTTCTGCAAAATCTCTACTAATGTATCCAGTGCAGGTACAGACACTTCGTAATCGTCTCTTAAACTGGCGTGGGATGCGTTCATCAATTCGCCAAAGCGCTCAGATGTTACTCCCTGCAATACTTCCAAGACGCGGTTATCTTCTGTAACCACATGACGGGCACGCCGCCGTAGAGGTTCGGGGAGTTTTTCTGTTACTTTAACCTCAGTAATATCTCGTAGTGCCTTAACTCCTAGCGATCGCGCCGCTTCTTCACACTCAGCCCGACGCTGGTTATAACCGCTAGTGGCAAGGGTGCGGGGTACACCGCTATCAATAACCAAAATCTCCGCATTTTCAGGCAAAGGCATCACCCGGCGTTCTAAAGTCCGAGTATCTAAAAATAAGATATGCTCGGTATCAGCCAAACTAGAAGCCATCTGATCCATGATGCCGCACTGCACGCCAGCATAGTGAATTTCTGCTTGCTGGGCGAATTGGGCAATTTCAACGTCATCAATGGGAAGGTTGAGAAGTTGGCGTAATGCTCGCAGCGTTGCCACTTCCAAAGCCGCGCTACTAGACAAACCCGAACCCATCGGAACCGATGATTTGACGTATACAGAAAGCGATGGTATTGTGTGTCCTGCTTTTTGCAAAACTTCAATACAGCCAAAAATATAACTGGCAAATCCAGACGGGGAATGGTTTATATCTAAAATGCTCACTTGCTCGTTGAGATTTTCCGAGTAAAAGTGATGGTGGCGATCGCTACTCAAACCTAGCTGTACCGTCGTAGATTGAGGAATCGCAGTTGGCAGAACAAAGCCATCGTTATAGTCAGTATGTTCGCCGAGTAAATTTACTCTTCCTGGCGCACTGGCTTCAGTTTCAGGTAATTTACCGAATACTTGTTGAAAATCCATAATTTTTAATTGTACAAAGGTACAGGGCGTAACCTTCCTTCTACCTCAACATTAGGAAAATTTGGATCGAAAGTCAGATTTTCCAACTTTCCATCCTTGAGAATCACAAAAGTATCTTCAATTTTTGCCCCTGCTAAACTAGGGTTCCAAGCAAGAGCAATGCCTTCTGTCAAGGTATCAGTAGTAGTTGGATTGGCGACGATTTCTCGCGCTAAATATCCAGTGGTTCCTCCCTGGTGGTGTTCGCGGATGGCATTGGGAAATCCATGCTGCTCATAAGCCTGAGCTAGTGCCTGATAAACTGCATCGAGACTGGTTCCGGGTTGGCACAAATTTAAAACTACTGCTTCTATTTCGCGCACATGGGAATGTAATTCCGCCCGTTCGTCTGAAAGCTTACCAAAACAAACAAATCGAGTCAGATTTGCATACAAACCGTAACCTCTCGCGCAAAACACCAGCATCGCTTGCTGCCCAATCTGTTCTCCGGTGGCTGTGGCATGACGGTATAGCGGTAAACGCCTCTCACCCGCTACCAGTGTCAGCGCTGGATGTAACCCTTGCGCCCATAATGCCTCTGCACCCGCACCCGCTAACTGATATTCTGTCCAAGTTGGCTTGGCGGCTTTGAGTACCTCTGTCATTGCCTGACTAGCTTTT
Organism: Nostoc sp. LEGE 12454; assembly: GCF_056620565.1. Taxonomy (NCBI): domain Bacteria; kingdom Bacillati; phylum Cyanobacteriota; class Cyanophyceae; order Nostocales; family Nostocaceae; genus Nostoc; species Nostoc sp. LEGE 12454. Next base: position 3,420 of record NZ_JBWQXL010000072.1, on the reverse strand, counting down.
TGCCCAACTTGACGATATCGCTCTAATTCACTTGACATCATTACCCGTTTATGTTTTTGCAAAGATGGGGGTAACGGCTGTTCTAAATTGGAGATGGGGCGATCGCTAATTACTTTTCCGCCGCCAGTTACATCGCGAACAAAAGACTCACGGGCAGCATAATCAGCCCAAGGGTTCACATATACCTTAAAATTAGCTGGCAGTTCTTCATCCTTAAGACGCTGCGCTTCAATTTCATCCGTCAATACCCAAGCCTCGTCTGTAGTTACTAATACTTCTGCTACGCCAGTTTCAGCAGTAAGTAGCACGGTATTAGAAGCACCAGCCGTTGCCCAAGCAAACCAGTCTGTACCACGCAAACGCAAGCCTTGCACTTCAGATTCACGCAAGGTTTGCCCGATCAACTCTAGCTTTTGGGAGACTTCCTCGTTCATAGAAAATTAGTAACCACAGATGAATACAGATAATTATGAGATTTATCTGTGTTTATATGCGTATGTCTGTGGTTTGAGAAAAACGTGGCTACGGTATTATATCGAGTTTGGCATTTCAATATTTACAACCACTACTGATAATCCCTTCGCCTTCTTCTCTGGTAAAGCATCATTAGTAAATATACTCACTTCGCTCAATTGGTAATTTTCTAAAAACTCAAAAATTTAAATTTAATCCAGTTGCTTAGAAAAGTGTATTTGTAATTACAGATCAACTTCACATCGACTAACCTCTCTAGGCGAATGGCACATTGAGGTAAGGTAGTTCTCAAGAATGATGTAATCGTCAGTAAATTTTTGAAATTATAAAAGCGCAATAGCTACAAAGACATCAAAAAAAGCCCATGAAATCCCAAGAGACTCAAGACGAAATAACAGAGAATCATGTTTCTCTGCCAGAGAACCCACCTAACGACATGAATGCTCAAGAACCTGATAAATCTGAGCAGATGACTCAGGTACAAAAGGATAATGTAATCACCAATCAGGACTTACCCAATCCACTAGCTCGCTATGGGTTTACTGTGGTTATATTGGCTACTTTCTTATTTGTTGTCGCCCTTTACTACGGAATTATTAACCCCTGACTAATTCACTTAATTTAGTCCAAAAAAAAGTAGAAATCCTTAGTATGACAGCTTACCAATAGGTAGATAAACTTGAGCTTGATTTTTTTATTTTGCTAAAAAAAATATACAAAATATTAAGCTCATCTTAATCAAAAAATTAGTAAAATTTGTATCTTTGAGACTGTATTTAAGACTACAAGTTCATTTAATACAAATATCGTCCGATAGTTAGATGGAAATGGTAGTCATTAATTAGTTTATTACTTCTATGGAAATGAATTGCATCATCTTGCCTAATGATGTGAGTCTAAGAATTAAGCCTGTTTTATCCTCAATACTCATCAGCTTTTGCTATTTAGATTGACCTCCAATCCAAGGCTGAAAGGGTGCTGATTCAATTGTAAAAAGTTGCTGACTCGTTAGAACTAGCAACTTGGATTAGCGTTTAAGGAGATGTAATTAAATTGCATGGCCACAAAATATCCTAAATTTAACCAGGATCTCGCACAAGACCCGACTACACGTCGGATCTGGTATGCGATGGCTACGGGAAATGATTTTGAAAGCCATGATGGCATGACCGAGGAAAATCTTTACCAAAAGATTTTTGCTACTCACTTCGGTCACGTGGCAATCATATTTCTGTGGGCATCTAGTCTATTGTTCCACGTAGCTTGGCAAGGTAATTTTGAACAGTGGATTAAAGATCCGCTGCATATTCGTCCAATCGCCCACGCGATTTGGGACCCTCACTTCGGTAAACCAGCAATAGAAGCTTTTACCCAAGGGGGCGCTACTAATCCTGTTAACATTGCTTACTCTGGTGTTTACCACTGGTGGTACACCATTGGAATGCGGACAAACAATGACCTCTACCAAGGTTCAGTGTTCTTGTTGCTGTTAGCAGCATTGTTCTTGTTTGCTGGTTGGCTGCACTTGCAACCCAAGTATCGTCCCAGCTTGGCTTGGTTCAAGAGTGCTGAACCTCGTCTGAATCACCATTTAGCAGGTTTGTTTGGTGTTAGCTCTCTAGCTTGGGCTGGACATCTTATTCACGTTGCCATTCCCGAATCTCGCGGTCAGCATGTTGGTTGGAATAATTTTCTGACTACCTTGCCTCACCCAGCAGGTTTAGCACCTTTCTGGAGGGGTGACTGGGGTGTATATGCTCAGAATCCTGATACCTCAGGGCATTTGTTTGGTACATCTCAAGGCGCAGGGACAGCAATTCTGACTTTCTTGGGTGGTTTTCATCCCCAAACTGAATCGCTATGGTTGACCGATATGGCTCATCACCATTTAGCGATCGCAGTTATCTTTATCGTTGCCGGTCATCAGTACCGGACTAACTTCGGCATTGGTCACAGCATCAAAGAGATGCTCAACTCCAGAAAATTCTTTGGCATTCAAACCGAAGGTCAGTTCAACTTACCGCACCAAGGGCTGTACGACACCTATAACAACTCGCTGCACTTCCAGTTATCTATACACTTGGCAGCCTTGGGTACTGCTGCATCGTTAGTGGCACAGCACATGTACTCGATGCCTCCTTACGCCTTCATCGGTAAGGACTACACAACGCAGGCGGCACTGTACACTCATCACCAGTATATCGCTGGCTTCCTGATGATTGGTGCATTCGCCCATGCCGGCATCTTCTGGGTTCGAGATTACGACCCAGAGCAGAATAAGGGTAACGTACTTGAGCGTGTACTTCAGCATAAAGAAGCGATTATTTCTCACCTGAGTTGGGTATCGTTATTCTTAGGCTTCCACACTCTGGGGTTATACGTTCACAACGACGTTGTAGTTGCTTTTGGCACTCCTGAAAAGCAAATTTTGATTGAGCCAGTATTCGCTCAATTCATCCAATCTGCTCACGGGAAACTGCTGTATGGGATGGATGCTTTATTATCTAACCCAGATAGTATCGCCTACACAGCTTGGCCCAACTACGCTAACGTCTGGTTGCCAAACTGGACAGCAGCGATCAACTCCGGCACTAACTCCCTGTTCTTGACGATTGGGCCTGGTGATTTCCTGGTTCACCATGCGATCGCTTTAGGTTTGCATACCACCACCTTAATTTGTGTCAAGGGCGCATTGGATGCTCGTGGTACCAAATTAATGCCTGATAAAAAAGACTTCGGCTTCACCTTCCCCTGCGATGGGCCAGGTCGGGGTGGTACTTGCCAAACTTCCTCTTGGGAACAGTCTTTCTATCTGGCCAGAATGGCACTAAGAAAAGCCGAAACGCTTGTGTATTAAGCAGTTTGCAACTGCTTTCGTAATTCGTGCCGGGGTTTGGTCATTAAGGGATAAGCTTTCGGGCGGCGTTTACGGACTCGTGGTTCGTT
>NZ_JBWQXL010000071.1:0-22648 GCF_056620565.1 Nostoc sp. LEGE 12454 | reverse complement strand
TGGACTTGAGTTATTTCTCTCACCAACACGAAAGTTAAGTTATCAAGGTTCAGTTAGAGTTATATTCCCTACCTTCTCTTGTCCCTCGTCCTTGGCTTTATGCCATTTGGAGGGAACGGAACGCACCTTCTAAAAGTTCTTCGAGTAAATGGTCATCAAAATTTGCTAAAGCTTCGAGCATTTCTGCCCGTGCTGTATGTTCTTCTTCTTTTAAACTTTCAGGGAAGGGGATGGGATCGGCAGGTGCGCCTGGATGATATTGATATGCCTGTTCGCTCACCATATCGATAAAGCCGGTGAGTTGTTCCCCGTTCATGATGGGATATTGATGCGCTACCAAAGGACGGCTAGATACTGCTTTCAGGGCGTGTAACGTTTCTAGGACGTGAATATTTGCCCGATCCATTTTGTTGACGAAGACGAGGTGGGGAATTTCCCAATCGTCGAGGAATTTAAATAGAGGGGCGAGGGTGAGGACGCGATCGCGGATGGGTTCGCAAACTACGATTGCTGCATCGACTCCGATTAAAGCATTGTACGTTTCTTGAGCAAATTCTACGCTTCCCGGACAGTCAATAAATGTGAAGTGAATGCCGTTATACTCAGTGCTAGCGGCGCTGACTTCTACACTCATGTGGCGATCGCGCGACTCGGCAGCACTATCTCCCACTGTATTGCTGTCCTTAACATTGCCTTTGCGGGAAATTGCCCCTGTGACAAATAACAAGCTTTCTAGTAAAGTGGTCTTTCCACTTAAATAAGGCCCGACAATTGCAACGTTCCGCGAACCCGATTTTACTTTTTCGTTCATAAAACCTCCCTTGCGGTAAGTCTTTTATAACCGCATGATTCTGTATATATTAAGGGATAAAAAAATGGTTCTCTGGAGTCAAAATTACCCCTTCTTTAATTCGTTATTATCCTCCCTTTAATCGAAAGTTAAAAAAATTGTAGCCTGTCGTAAGATTTAGCTTAAGAAAAATTAAGTCTCACAAATTTTTATACCGAATCAAAAACTTTTGTAAAAACTTTTTATCAAGTAAATTTAACTGAAAGTGTTGCGAGTCAGAAAATCAATGAGATTATCATTCTTCAAATATCGCATAGCAGGGTTAGTAAGTTTGATGCTGATTATGAGTATCTCCTCCCCCTCTCTTGCTCTATCTCCTCCTGTCGCCTCAAAGTTGGCCCAATCTAATCCTAAAACTGCTGTAGACTGGTTAAACCAAGGCTTACAAGCAATTCAGGCGGGAAAGGTACAAGATGCGATCGCTGCCTTTAAACAAGCAGCTAAATTAGATTCGACATTAGCACCAGCGCACTATAATTTAGGGTTAGCATACCGACAAACGGGACAATTACAACCCTCTGCGGATGCATTTTATCGAGCCACGCAAGCCGATCCGAAATTTGCTCCAGCTTTTGCTAATTTAGGCGGAGCGTTGTTAGAAGGGAATAATTTAAAGTTAGCTAACGACTATTTGCAACGCGCCTTAGAACTCGATCCCAAACTCGGATTTGCCCACTATAACTTGGGGTTAGTACGAGAACAGCAACGAGATTGCAAACAAGCGATCGCGTCTTTTAAAAAAGCTGTAGAATATAGCAAAAATGCGCCAGAACCTCCTTACCATATTGGGATGTGTTATCTCCAAGAAGGTAAACTCGATCAAGCCAGAAGTGCATTTTATCAGGCATTAAAAATTAATCCCAAGTATCCAGAAGCCTACTACAATCTCGGCTCAATTTTTTTTCAACAAAGTAAATTACAAGAGGCATTAGAGGCTTTTAGAAAATCAGCCGAAGCTAACTCTAATTATCCCAACGCTTATTATGGTGCTGGGTTAGTTTTTATCCAGTTACAGCAATATGGCGATGCAGTACAAGTATTGCAATTTGCTAGAGATTTATACAATTCTCAAAAAAATCCCCAATGGGCGAAAAATGCCGAGCAATTGTTACAACAAGCACAAAATTTAAATTACCAACCTCGCTGAGGCAGAAAAACTTAATATTGCATAACATAAAACTATTGGGTTGACTCGCTGGTGTTGTCTGAACTAGTCCCGATTGGAAAAATGTACATGCAAAAGCGCCAGAAAAGTCGATTTTTATTTAGCGATCGCTGGCTCGATCGGCAATCAATTGTTCGCAACATGGAAGCCTTTCAAGACTTAATTGTGATTGTTTTGTGTTTGGGTTTGTTCGCCGTCATGCTAATCCAATTGTGGGGGATAGCGATCGCCCTCATGCAGCCACTAGACTATAAACATGTGACTGCAAAAATACTATTTGTGTTGATTTTAGTCGAGTTATTTCGACTATTAATGGTCTATTTGCAAGAACACAGTATCTCTGTGGGAGTAGCAGTTGAGGTAACAATTGTATCTCTACTACGAGAAGTAGTAGTTCACGGAGCGCTAGAAATGCATTGGGTTAATACGCTTGCAATTTGTGGTTTGTTGTTTGTTCTGGGTGGACTACTCGTAGTCTGTGCTAAAACGCCACACATGGATTGCATGAGTGCTAACACTAAGTTTTGTCCGGTTGTGTATAGGGGAGGTAGAGAACGGCAAAACGAGTTGGAATTACAGTATTCACGTCAATGTGATGAGAATCAACCGCTTGGATAAATTGTTATGAAAATGGGGAGTGAGGAGTGGAGAGTGGTGAAAAAGTATTTTCCTACTCTCCACTCTTTTGTTTGAGACTGTATCAGGAACTTGGATGGCTCTAAAATCTAAAAGCGTATAACCGAATAACACGCTTGAAAAGCGCTAACCCTTGATATTACTGGTTTTGGTATGTTGGGTGTGCGGTATTGGGTGTAGGGAATTAAGAAGAGTAGAGCTAGGTTTCACACTCGTCCATTGAATGTCTCTTTACATTACACCCGACACCCTACCCCCAACACTCTGACAAAAGCGAAGTTTCATATAAGTCTTCGTGCCATTCGAGTATAACCTACTTTTGCAAGGTACTTCCGACGTATTGAAATATACTCTTTTTGGAAGATGAATCGCTCTTGAAGGGTGAATATAACGTTAATTAGAAACACTAAAAGAGGTTCAAGCAATGGCTACAAATACAGGTAACGGACAATCTCAAACCGCGATTAGCGACTTGGAGTATGATTTTGTCACCGTTTTGCACAACAAGGCTGAAGCTGTTAAAGCTTACGATACCTACATCAAAGATGCAGAACAAGTAGGTTCTCAACCTTGTGTAGAGTTGTTCCAAAAATTGCGGCAATCTGATATTGAACACGCACAAGAGATTCGCCAACATCTACAACAAGTGCTGCAACACGGTAAGATGTAACCCAGGTTTTGAGTTCGTAGGCGTAAGCCCATCGTAGACATCGCTTCTGGTTTAGCTAAAACAAAAAGAGGCGATGTTTACGATAGACTATTCGGCGTCGCACTTGCTAATTAAATTAGACGCAAGCACTGCCCACTATCAGATAGACTAATTCTGGGCTGCTTGCTCTACTTGCGCCACCGTTAAATCGAGAGCCACCGCCACTTGTTCTACACTCAATCCCAATGCCAACAATCGGGGAATAGCTTCTAACTTAGCTTCCTGACGACCTTCCTGGCGACCTTCCTGGCGACCTTCCTGGCGACCTTCTTCTAAGCCGTCTTCCTTGATTGATTGATACATCCGTGTTTTTTTGAATTCGTCGTCTATACCCAACATTTCTGCTAACTCCTCTCGACTTAAGCGGGTAAATTTGTACAACAGAATAGTCTCTATCAATTCTACAATTTGCTTAGTGGTAGATTCATCTGCCAGTTGTTGCCTTGCTTGTAAAATCAATTCTCTACCTTTGTCAACGGCTGTCTCTTCTCTTTCGATAATTAATTTAACGATCGCAACTTGAAGTGAGTTCTCCCTCGTATCTAATTCATCTAGATAAATACGTTGCACTTGTGAACTCTCTAGCAGCAACTCATACGGTAGACGATCGCTTGGATCTAAACTCTTTTGAGGATAGATAACCACAGCACGCCAAAAATTGACTGATTCGTTTTGACGTAAGTAAAGGAAGATTTCGGCAAAGAAACGTCTATAGAAAGTCGGGTCTACTTGAAACTGAACTTCAACAAAGTAAAGTGGTTGGTTTGTGGTTTCACTTTTGGGGATGAAGACCCCATCAATCCTAAAAGCGGTTTCTTTTAACTCAACTGAAACAAATTGATAGGCGTTGACATTGGCAGTCGTGTCGCCAATTATGGCAAAAAATATGCTAGGAAAAGCTTGAAATAAGCTATAAAATATTTTGTCAGTTTGCACCTAGATTTAGTCAAGGAAACATTGGATATTGAAAGTCTATCAAAAATAGTGCAAACGCGTCTGTTTCAACATAATAAAAAAAGCAGATAGGAATAACCATCTGCTTTAATAAAAGATTCATTGTCTAATTTACATAGATACCAATTGATTCACTGGAGCAATCCCAGCCAAATCTAAAATTGGCGCGATCGCATCTTCTCGTTTCACCGCCATCATGTGAACCCCTTGACATAATTGCCGCGCTATCTGCACTTGCTCGGCGGCAATTTTTATCCCTTCCTCAAAAGGGTCTTTGGCTTTTGCCAATCTATCAATAATATGTTGGGGAATATCTACACCCGGAACACATCTATTAATAAACTGGGCATTTTTTGCTGATTTCAACAGAAATATTCCTGCCAGAATTGGTTTTTTATAACCAGCAGCAATGGTATCCATAAACTTTTCCAGTCGCTCAAAATCGGTAATCAACTGACTTTGAAAAAACTGCGCTCCAGCTTCGATTTTGCGTTCAAATCGACTTTGTAAACCCGACCAACTTTTACATTGCGGATCTACTGCTGCACCAACAAATAAATCTAATGCTCCATCAGTCAAGGGTTTTTCATTGCAATCAACGCCTTGATTCATCTTCCGAATCAGTTGCAGCAGTCGCACAGCTTCTAAGTCAAACACTGCTTTGGCATCTGGATGATCGCCCGCTTTTACTGGGTCGCCAGTCAAAGCTAAAACATTACGAATACCTAAAGCATGAGCGCCCATCAAATCAGCTTGTAAACTGATGCGGTTGCGATCGCGGCAAGCAATTTGACAAATCGGCTCTATGCCATTCTGTGATAAAATCACTGACGCCATTAACGAAGACATCCTTAACACTGCGCGGCTACCATCAGTTACATTGACGGCATGAACTCTCCCCTTAAGAGTCGCCGCCATTTGAATCATGTGCGCTGGATCTCCCCCTTTTGGCGGTGCTACCTCGGCGGTAACTAGAAATTCACCTGCTCGTACAGCTCTACGAAAGTCATTCAAGCCTGTGGGGCTGTGGGTGTGATGCATAATATTAAGGTTTTCAATTTCTTAAATGGTATAACAAATCACACCTAAAGGGGAAAACTTATAGAGGAAGAGAGTAGCCTAAAGCAGCTTTTACCTGTGATAAAGTTTGATTTGCGATCGCTCTAGCTTTTTCGCCTCCATCCCGCAACACAGATTCCAAATAGCTTTTATCCGCCGTTATCGAGTGATATTTTTCTTGAATTGGTTTGAGGGACTCAATAATTGTATCTGTTAATAATGGCTTGAACTGTCCCCAGCCCATATCCTGACACTCAACTGCCACATCTTCCTTTTTCTTCCCAGCAAGCAATGTATAGAGCGTTAACAAATTATTACACTCTGGACGCGCTGGATCGTCGAAAGTCAGCCCACGAATGGGATCGGTTTTGCAACGCTTAATCTTGTATTGAATCTGTTCCGGCGAATCTAGCAAACTGATTCGGCTTAACTCCGAAGGATCGGACTTCGACATTTTGCGTGTACCGTCCGCCAAACTCATCACCCTTGCCCCTTCCTTACGAATCAAAGGGTCTGGTAACTTCAAAACTGGTTGTTCTGGTTTACCAAATTGATGATTTAACCGAGCTGCAATATCCCGTGTCAATTCCAAATGTTGCTTTTGGTCTTCACCCACTGGCACTTTATCCGCTTGATAAAGCAAAATATCAGATGCCATCAGCACAGGGTAATCTAATAAGCCTGCACTCACATTTTCTCCCTGCTTGACGGCCTTTTCTTTGAACTGGATCATATCTTGCAGCCAGTTTAAAGGTGTAATGCAGTTGAGCAACCAAGTGAGTTCGCTGTGGGCCGAAACGTGGGATTGTACAAAGATGGTGGAGTGATTTAAATCAAGACCACAAGCTAGATAAAGAGCAGCAAGAGTGTAGGTATCAGCTGCCAACTGTTTTGGGTCGTGTGGCACTGTAATCGCGTGCAAATCAGCCACAAAAAGGTAATTTTCGTATTCGCTCTGACCTTCTACCCAGTTGCGAATGGCTCCCAAGTAGTTACCTAGATGGTAATTGCCGGTTGGTTGAACTCCAGAAAGAACACGTTGCTTGCCCATAAATTCCAACTTAGTTATCTCAAATCCGCGCTATGTCAAGTGGCGATGTCTGGCGACAAGTTGCTTGCGCCTACGCAAAACTCATTTAATTTTGACATTTTCCAGGTCAACTCGCCGTTGTGGAATGAGAGATTTTAACTCAACTCCGATTGCTATAGAAACTCTTCACAAAGGAAAACGACAACTTAGTGTACTTTAGACAGCTTGTAGTCCGTTGTAAAAAAAAGTCGATGCAATGGCATTGTTGGTCAACACAATCGCATTGTCAGTCGATGCAATGGCATTGTTGGTCAACACAATCGCATTGTCAGTCGAGACAATCGCATTGTCAGTCGAGACAATGGCATTGTCAGTCGATGCAATCGCATTGTTGGTCAACACAATCGCATTGTTAGTCGAAACAATCGCATTGTCAGTTGATGCAATGGCATTGTTAGTCGATGCAATGGTATTGCAAAAGGTTGCGTTTACATAACACGGCAATAGAAATACTAAACTGCAAAACGCCGTAATTAAAGCTTTTGTTCCTCATCAAAGCAGTTTATGTACTTTTAATTTACAAAAATAGACAAAATTTAAATTTTTTTCTGAGAAAGTAGCAGTAATCTCAACATTATGAGTTAATTTTTTCACTCAGGAGAGCCTGCTGATGAAAGCTTTACTACTCTGACCTATAAAAATGCTCAATTATTTCTGGATTTACTAGCAGACGATTGGTCTGGCAGTTTTTCGTTGCATAAATCCGCCATTATATTTTATGACAACGGCGGTAATCCTGCTAACTGACTACAAAATTATCTTTGCTGATGCAAATGTCTATCTAAAAATAGATAGAGCAAGAATAAAAGTAGTGGGATCGTAGCATCATCTCTGCAATGACCATCCAAAACCCGGATTTGTCAAAAGTAAAAAATTTTTCAACCAAAATTTAATTAGAGGACTACAGCAATGAAAGTACTCTTACTTTACCCCCGCTTTCCTAAAACGTTTTGGTCTTACGACGAATTCATGAAAATAGCGGGACTTAAGGCATTTATTCCACCGCTAGGGATTCTGACTGTTGCCGCTATGCTACCAACAGACTGGGAAGTTCGGTTTTATGACCGCAATGTTAACCAACAAACAGATGCCGATTGGCAATGGTGCGACATCGTGATTCTTTCTGCGATGCTTGCACAAAAAGAAGACTTTCTCGCTCAAATTCACAAAGCAGCGCAGCTGGGGAAAAAAGTTGCTGTGGGTGGCCCTTATCCGACCTCAGTGCCAGAACCTGCCCAAAAAGCAGGAGCTAACTATTTGATTTTAGATGAAGGAGAGATTACAGTTCCGCAATTTTTAGATGCGATCGCTAAAGGTGAAGAACAAGGAACTTTCCGCGCCCTGGAAAAACCAGATGTAACCCAAAGCCCCATCCCCCGCTTTGATTTACTCAAGCGAGATGATTACTTAATGATGGCAATCCAGTTTTCTCGCGGTTGTCCTTTTGAATGCGAATTCTGTGACATCATCAATCTATACGGTCGCAAACCACGTACTAAAGAACCCAGTCAAACCCTAGCAGAATTGCAAACCCTTTATGACTTAGGCTGGCGCGGATCTCTGTTCGTTGTGGATGATAACTTCATCGGCAATAAACGCAATGTAAAACGCCTCTTACAAGCATTAATCCCCTGGATGCAGGAACGCAATTATCCCTTCACTTTCCTGACAGAAGCTTCCGTCAACCTAGCAGAAGACACTGAGCTATTAGAACTAATGGCTAAAGCGGGTTTCTACGCAGTCTTTTTGGGTATTGAAACACCAGACCAAGACAGCCTGCAAGTGACTCGCAAGTTTCAAAATACCCGCAATCCCCTGTTAGAAGCCTGTCGTACCATCAATGAAGCTGGATTGTTAATCTATGCAGGGTTTATCATTGGTTTTGATGGAGAAAAAACTGGTGCTGGGGAGCGAATTGAAGCTTTTATTGAAGAAACCAGCATTTCTCAACCGATGCTAGGTATACTGCAAGCCCTTCCCAATACTGCCCTCTGGGAAAGACTAAAACGAGAGGAGCGATTATTAGAAGGATTTGGAGGTACGGAGGTGGGGGATCAGAATTCCTTAATGAATTTTGTTCCTACCCGGCCGATGGCTGAAGTTGCTAAAGAATATTTAGAGGCAATTTGGAGAATATACGAACCCAAAAACTATCTCCGACGTTGTTTTGAACAATGCCTCAAGATTACACCTAATCCCCAACTACAGCAGACAATGTATTTTCCTCCTGGCAAAGGACTGCGACTACTTGCACACTTACTTTGGCGACAAGGTTGGCAACGGCGGGAAATTCGGGGTCAATTTTGGCAACAGCTTTGGGCTATTATTCGCACCAAGCCGCAATTTGTGAATATGTATTTGGGTTTATGTGCTGCTGGCGAGCATTTTTGGGAATACCGCCTTTTAGCCAGAGAGCGCATTACTGAGCAATTAGGATTTGATCCGTTGACTACGCCTACACCTGTTGAAAAACCATTAGTCACAATTTAAGATTAGTTGATTGTTGAGCGATCGCTAATGTGTTTTTATTGGGTTTTTATCAATAGCGATCGCATTAATTTTGCTCACAAAAACCAAACTCTTAAATTCGATTTACCTTTCAGCCAAACCCACCTGTCCGCCAATTAGCCCCAGAAATCCAGTTCCAAAGTGCTGAATCTCTAAAAAGCTTGCTTGCTCTGGTGAGGTTTTGTAAACTTTGAATGTCTTCATAATTCCTAATGTGGCAGCACTTTCTAAAGGGCCAACAAAACTAATATCTCGGTCAAGAAAATAGGTTTGATTAGCCCAGTGAGCCATTTGATTTGCATTTAAAAAGTAGCAGCCTGCGTGAGGATTGAGGGCACGACGAAAGGTAATTGGTGCATTCATAATTGCACCATTGAGTTCCTGTTGCTCTTGCACATTTTGAAAAGGAGCAGTTACTCGCAAAGCCAAATCCCCATCAATATAAGCTTTGTGAACCAAAGCGTGGGGAGATACTTCATAACGATTTGGCTGGAGCAAATTTAAATCACCTGCTTGTTGGGTAAACCAGTTTAATTTTATAAAAAACCAAGGATCATGAATAATTAAATCATCTTCAAGAAAGCAGTAATAATCGTACTTACCTAGACAACTTTGCAGAAAAGCTTGACACTCAAACCCCAAAAGTAGAGGTTCTGCATTGCTAGAATAATGCCTATATAAATGGGATGGTAAGGGAAGATGATTCAGAAGATGATTATCTTTAGTTGTACAAATAACAATATCTAGTTCGTGAGACTGCGGCTGATTAGCAGGAAAAGCTAGTCGTTGAGCAATGTTGATAATACTTTGAGATTTACCAAATAATTGGTGTAAAGCGGTAATACTTTTAGTTAACGCCTCCAAACGGGATTGCGGGTCTTTGCGTTGGGAAGCATGACGACCCTCATTGCTAGGTTTGAAAAAATGGGCAATGGTAAAAATAATTCGCATTTTCAATATCGCTTTTATCTTTATTTGTCATTTGTACTAAGTGCAGCCTCTGCAAGAGTTATGTTGGTCATTTGTCATTTTGAGCGATCACTAATAACTAATATACTTCTTGCAAAAGTATTTCCTTTCAGGCTTTTATTTGCACCTTTGCTTAAGGCAAAAAATATTTATGTAAATGACAAATGAAAAATGACGAATGACAAATGACCAATGACTAATTTCTGCCAAACCCTTTAGAACTTGGGCGCTTTTTCAAATTATCAGAAGTTTTACCAGCGAACATCCATTGCAAATGCTGCGGTAAAAGTTTCGCCAAATCATAACGCTTCAGAATTGTCTCTCGCGCATTCGCACGAATTGCTTTCATTTCTTGAGGATTATTCAGCGCCTCTTCAACCCGATTAGCAATATTCTGAGGAGAAAAGAAATCTACCAGCAGTCCATTCACCCCATCCTTTACAACCTCTAAAACTGGCTGAGTCTTAGAAGCTACTAGTAAACATCCTGCTGCCATTACTTCTAACATTGACCAAGATAATACAAAAGGACGGGTTAAATAAACATGAGCAGAAGAAGCTTGCAAAACCTGAAGGTACTCATTGTAAGGAAGCCTATCTGTAAAGTGCAGCCTCGATAAATCCAAAGATAATTTTTCTAGCATTAATTGTTTATAAGTCTGCCCATCGGGTAGATTCTTCCCATAAGCAACCCGGTCTTCTCCGACAACTACCACGTGGCACTTAGGTCGTCGCTGCTGAAGTAGCGCTACCGTTTCCATAAACTGCGGAAAACCTCTATAAGGTTCCATTCCTCGTCCTACATAAGTTACCAACTCTTCCACATGAGAAAGATCCAGATTTATTCTTGGTAAAACTAACTTTGCCTCTGGTTTGGGGACAAAATAATTGGTATCGACACCATCATGAATTACAGTGAGTTTGCTATGATATTCTTTGGGAAACTGCTGACGCTGCCAATTGGTTGGAGAAAGACCGCGATCGCAGCTATATAAATCAGTTAAAATCGGTGCATTTTTCACGCGGATGCGGCATTCATCATCAGCATTCAATGGATCGTTGGGATCGAAATCTGCATCGGAACCGTGAGCGTGATAAAACCACTCGAAATAACATAATAATTCTGCTTTGGGAAAAACATCTTTCATAAATAAAGTCGGCCCCCAACCAGAATGGCCATAAACTATATCTGGAAAGAAACCCTCGGATTTTAATTTTTCTGCCACGCGATAGACAGCTTGAGCGGTGAGAACAGCATTTTCCAGGTTGCGAACGTAGTGGTGAGTTTGAGGCGCCGCTTCACGAGAAGGAGTATAAATAGCTTTAAAAACGCCAGGTATTTCCCCTTCCCGACGATTTGTCCCAAAGACGACTTGGCAATTAGGATCTTTACCTAAAACTGTCGCTAGGTTGCGAAATTGTGAGGGAAAATTGGGATGTAAAAATAAAACTTTCATTGGAATAATCTTGATTAAATTATTGCCAGATAAAATAAATTAAGACAAGCTGCTTAAGATTATAAGATTATTTATCACAACTTTTAGCAAGTAAATTTAGGTAAATGGTTGCCCGAAAATGCGAAAATAATCGCAAATTCGTGTTATGACCATGAAATTTATTGGCATTGATTTAGGGTGGAAATCTCAACCAAGTGGATTGTGCTGTTTAGAATGGATAGATGGACAACTACAATTACTCGATCTAGACCGCAAAGATGCCATTGCAGATATCCTCACCTGGATCGATAAAAGCGTCCAAGCAGACGAACCAGCCATCATCGCTGTAGATGCGCCTACCCTTATACCCAACGCTAACGGGAGTCGCCTACCCGACAAACTCAGCCACAAGCACTTTGGTAAATATCATGCGGGATGCTACCCAGCTAATCAAAACTTACCCTTCGCCGATCGCACCATCAACTTTGGCTTAGAATTAGAATCACGCGGTTTTGCACACGCACCCACCATAGAACCGCAAAAACTCAGCAGATATCAAATAGAAGTCTTTCCCCACCCAGCAATAGTTAACCTATTCAACTTAGAACGCATCCTCAAATACAAAAAAGGACGCCTGAATGAGCGCCGCCTAGAACTAATTAAACTCCAAAATTATCTTCTTGATATCCTCCCCTCCTTCTCTCCTCCTCTGCGCCTCTGCGGTTCGTTTCTTCTTGAAATCCCCACCACAGGCGCAGCTCTCAAAGCAACCGAAGATAAACTAGATAGCTTAATTTGCGCCTATGTTGCCGCATATTGGTGGTATTGGGGAGAACAACGTAATTTAGTATTAGGCGATCGCACCACTGGCTACATTATCATCCCTCAGAGAAATTAACCTAAAATTGTAATGTAGTAAGATTTAACTCAAAGAGGTTTTATGCAAGGAGTTAGTTCTAATTTGAGTTTAAAAGAGCTTTATAAAATTGACGATCATCTCTGGTTAGAAGAAACAATCAAGCTATTGAAGGCTAACCATTTAGAAGAATTAGATTTAGAAAACTTAATTGAGGAGCTAGAAAATTTGGGTCGTAGAGACAAAGCCAAGGTTGCTAGTTTATTAGAACAAATTATTAGACATCTTTTGCTGCTGCAATACTGGACACAAGAGTATCAATGTAATTCGGGACATTGTAAAGCAGAAATTATAAGCTTTAGGAATCAATTAAAACGTAACTTGACAAGTAATTTATATCAATACTTAGACAATGAATTAGCATCAATTTATGATGATGCTTTAGGGTATGTAATTGAGAAAACTGAGGGTAAACTAGATAACTTACCTCAATATTGTATTTATACCTTAGAACAGTTATTAAATATTAATTATCTACCTGAAAATGTGTAAAATAAAAGGCGTTGCTAAACTTAAGTCAGCAACGCCTAATCTTGAGTATTCAGTAACTACTCATTACTCTTATTCTGCCCAAGCAATCAACCTTGGTTCATAAGGATTAGCCAGATTTTTATTTTTCGGCAATACACGCAAAGACAAACCTTGCAAACCAGAAGCGGTATAGATGATATTACCAGTGTAAATACTCAATTGCTGTCCATCTTCACCTTGGTAATCCATTACTACTGGCACAGCATTGACAATCTCACCATTGGCATCGATCGCACCTTGATATAACTCCACTTGCACATCATCATTGGTCAAAGTTGCCAAGTCAACCTTGGCTTTGACAGCAACGGTTTGGTTAACCTCAATGTCTGAAGCTGCCGATACGTCAACATCTTTGATTTTGATATTGAACCAGTGTTCGCTGAGTTTTTCTTTCCAAGCGGCTAGTTCTTTGGCTGGAGCATAGTTATCAACAGTCAGGGTATGATAGCGATCGCTAGCCGGGAAATAAGCTCTTTGTGCATATTCTCCTACCATCCGCGCTGTATTAAAGAAGGGACAATTCAACCGAATTGCATCCTTCATTTTCGCAACCCACGGACGGGGCAAACCATCAGTATCCCGATGTTCATAAAATAGCGGTACAACTTCCTTCTCTAACAATTCATAGAGAGCATTTGCTTCTACTTCATCTTGGTAGTTAGGATCGTCGTAATTCTCTCCATGTCCAATTGCCCAACCTGTGCGGACGTAATCAGCTTCATCCCACCAGCCATCTAGTACGCTTAAATTTGGTAAGCCATTCATTGCGGCTTTCATACCACTAGTACCAGAGGCTTCCCGTGGACGACGCGGTGTGTTCAACCAGATATCGCAACCCGCAACCATCAACCGGGAGATGTGAATGTCGTAATTCGGAACAAACACTACCTGTTTTTCTAAATGCTGTTCGCGGATAAAGTGATTGATCTCGCGGATCAGTTCTTTACCGGGAATATCTTTAGGATGTGCCTTACCAGCAATCACAAATTGCACTTTCCGGTCTTTGTTAGCCAGCAGAAGCCGCTTAATGCGATCTAAATCGCGCATCCAGAGGGTAGCGCGTTTGTAGGTGGCAAAGCGACGAGCAAAGCCAATGGTGAAAGCGTAAGGATCTAAAACTTCTTGTGCCTGGGAAATTTCGGAAGCGGAAGCGCCGCGATCGGTCAAATGCTTGACTAAATGCTCCCGCACATACAAAATCATATCCAAGCGGCAGCGTTCGTGATTGCGCCACAATTCCTCATCGGGTATGGCGTCCATCCGATCCCACAATGGGCTATCTGGTGGTGCTGATGACCAATTTGGGCCGAGGTAGCGATCGTACAACTCTTGAGTCGATTTTGCCACACAACTCCGAGCATGGACACCATTGGTAATTGCGGCGATCGGCACTTCTTCGACGGGCACTTTCTGCCATAAGCCCTGGAACATTTGCCGCGACACCACACCATGTAGTTGGGCGACGCCGTTAGAAAATGTTGCCATCTTCAGCGCCAGCACCGCCATACTGAAAGGCCCAGATAAATCGCCTGTATTCTCGCGCCCCAGTCCTAAAAATTGCTCTTTAGGCAACCCAAATATCTCTGCGTAATATCCCAAGTAGTGCAGCATTTTCTCAGGAGCGAACAAGTCAATTCCTGCCGGTACTGGTGTGTGGGTGGTAAAGATATTGCTGGAAGCGACCACCTGTCTAGCTTGGGCATAATTCAGTCCCTCTTCCTGAATCAGCAAGCGGATGCGTTCTAGGGCAGAGAAGGCGGCGTGGCCTTCATTCATGTGGTAAGCGGTAACTTTCAGCCCCAAAGCTTTGAGCATTTGCACACCACCGATCCCCAGCATGATTTCCTGGTGGATACGCATATCGATGTCGCCACCGTACAGCTGATCTGTGATGTCGTGGTCGTAAGTGTTGTTCGGTTCAATATTGGTGTCCAGCAGATACAGAGGTACAGTTCCTACCTGTACGCGCCAAACTCTGGCATATACCTTACGTCCTGGATAATCTACCGCAATCCGCAGTTCAGAACCATCGCCATTGCGCTCCAGATGCAAGGGCATATTATAGAAATCGTTGAGCAGATAGCGTTCTTGCTGCCAGCCATCAGCATTGAGATACTGGGCAAAGTAGCCTTGCTGATACAGCAAACCTACACCTACAAGCGGTAGCCCCAAGTCACTGGCAGATTTGAGGTGATCCCCCGCCAGAACGCCCAAGCCTCCAGAATAGACGGGCAAACAATCTACAAGTCCAAATTCCGCCGAAAAATAGGCGTAGCATTCTTTGGGTTTCTGCTCCCGTTGTTTCTGATACCAAGTGCGCTCTTGCAAATAATCGTCTAACTGACGGTCAGCTCGATCCATTTGCGCTAAAAAGCCTTCATCTTCGACAACTTCCAGAAGCCGCGATTGAGAGATTGTACCCAACATTAACACTGGGTTGTGATGGCTAGCCTCCCACAGGTCGGAGTCTAAACGACGAAATAAGTCTTTAGTATCAACGTTCCAATCCCAGTGCAAGTTATATGCCAGCCGCCGTAGTGGTTCGAGTCGCGGCGGTAGTGAAGGGGATACGTTAAATGTACGAATTGGCTGCATAGGTTGGCAAAACTCCAAGTTTAGCTATGGTTATTGTTTACTCTCTTTACCAATGTTGCCAATTCTTTATACAGTAGTTTGTGAAAAAGCTATGACTTTGTTAAGCATTGAGAATTATTTTTAACCTCGTTGCTAAAGTTTACACCAAGGTGTTTCTAATTCTATGCCTTACTCTGAGCCATGTACTTGGTATATTAAGATTTAATCATTTACTGGTATGTATCACTGAAAAATATTTAGTTTTGAATAAATAATTTATATTTATTTTAGTATTGCTTCCGGGGATCGATCGAGAGTCTTGGCTGAGGATGAAAATTCCCCATAGCTGTGTCCAGTAAAGTTAAATTTTTTAATTATTTTTTAATAAAATTGCGCTGTCAAAGCAGCAGTCCCGATGAAACGAGTTTCAAAAGCCAAGCATGAAAATTTTCTAAGACTAGGATTTTTACTTAGCACTCAGCACTCAGTACTTTCAAGTCAGGAGGAGAAGGGAAACCCCATAAATAATCGGATGAAAGCCCTACCAAGCAGTTAATCAAGAAAAGCGATGCCTGGGGCGGGCTACACCTACGCTAACTACTTGGTATGAAATTATTTGCACTAAACCAGGAAAATAACTTATAAAGGTGTTATTTTATGCACCTAGTGAAGGCTGATCTTTAGTATTTTTTGTCATTGTCAGAGCTACAGCTGCTGCATAAGCCAGTTCTGCTGCCATTTGATAAGCAAGTTTGATACTTGATGAAGTGTCCTTGGCTTTAGGAGAGGGGGAAGCTTTTTTTCGGCGCGACTCAAGTTTTACATCACCTGCTGCAATAGCTCGCTGTAAAATTATCCAGGCATCTAGGTCTTCTGAGTCATAATTACCTTGAAGCTGCGATCGCAGTTGATCTTCGGCTACAACACTCAAAGAGCCGATAGTTAGAGCTTCTTGTACAATTTCTTTAATTAAAGCCATAATTTGAACCAAGTGTGTGAGTTAAAACTGATACCTCAATTTGGAAAATTAGATGTTTTTTTGTAGATTTGTCCTCGAAACTAAGCTACGTTTTAGCTTTCTTTAAATAAAATTTATAACGAGTAGTACCAAGCACACATCACCCTTTTGGCTCACCCGAATGGGTGATTTACAATATTTTAGATAGTAAGTATGTGGACAAAATAAATATTTTGAGCTAGTTTGGCTTTTTAAATAAGAGGGTGTCACAAGTATAGTAGATATCAATCTAAGTTGAACGCTCAATCATAAAATTACTTTTATCAGTAACGAGATAAATCTAGGCAAAAATGCTAATAACCCCTGACAGCGTTTTTAAATCTTCCTCCTCAATGAATTTTATCTAAGTGTATAAAAATATTTGCAAGTAGCATAATCTTTGCCCACCGCAGGCATCGCTCTAGTAAAAAAATTAACTTCTTTCCTTCATTCTCATCAACAATAAACCTGGAAATAAACTTATTTAATGAGAGTGTTCCACTAAAAATAAAATGTGTTATCGTTAAAAACAATTGTTATTAAAAACCATTCATGTCATTAAAAACGTGAATTGGCTAGTCTGTAAATCATCCGTGTGCAACATGATTGGAGCAGCATACTCTAGAAATTCGTTGCAAGAAAGCCGTCATAGCAGTCGGGGAAGCGCTTACTTGTTTGCACCGATGGTTAACTTCAATGTGATGGCTGATGTGGGAGATAATCCACCCTAATTGGATTTTGTTTGGGCAAAAATACCCAAAAAAATCCAACAATAATTACATTGTCATGCTAGGCAGAAATTTTATTTAAACTTTGAATATAGTCTAGTTAAATGTATTTTTTGTTGCAAAATAGCTTGCGAAACTGAATTTTTTCAAAAGACTAAAACCGCTTGAGAGGAAATAGCCTCAAGACAAACAACACTATCCCTATTTGCTTTAGGAGTGCTGTTAGCGGTAGCAAGCTTTTCAAATTTGCCAGAGAACCAAAACAGTAGTCTATCTAAACCAGCAAATTTTCCATCAGACAATTTAAGGGTCTAAGTTTTGACACAGCAATGCACTGAAATTATTTTGTTAATTGATTTTGTGAAATATAAGCCAAAATTTTACGTGCATATTACAAAATCTGCTAGCGACTTAATGCAATTGTGCATATTTCTTGAGTAATTCTACATACCTAACCTCAAGAGTTGCTCCCATAGTCAAAGCCAGACTCTGGTTTTTCAAATGTTGTAAAACCAGCTAAAAATCTTGGAGAATTTTGGCGATACTGCTACCTTAGCTCATGTATTAATACACACAGAGCTTATTGGTATTGGCAGAAGATTAGAATACAGCCAAAACAATTTTAAACACTGTCAACAACAATTGATTAACGAGATATGTAGCCATGCAAAACGAGCAATATTTTTCCAAATTGCAGCGCGTGCAAGAACTTTTAGTAACTACAGTGTTAGGAGATATTCCAACACTTCTTCTCGGCCCAAAGTTGCGTAATTTAGGGTATCGTAGTATTTTTGCCCAGATAGACAGGCCAGTATATATTCAAAATGGTGTTGAATTTAACGGTACTTCTTGTATTGAGATCGGCACAGGAGTCTATATTTTCAAGGGTGTGCGGATGGATGCGAGAGGACATAAAAATAATAAAATTCATCTAGGAAATAGAGTCGCGATTGAGCGTAACGTTGATATCGGGTCTTTAGAAGATACGTGTATACATATTGATGAAGACACCTTCATTGCTCCTAACGTGTGTATTGAGGGACCAGGAGACATTAAAATTGGTAAACACTGCATGATTGCTGCCCATTCAGGGATATATGCCAATAATCATAATTTTGCCGATCCGATGGAGCTGATTAAATACCAAGGTGTTACTCGCAAAGGAATTGTGATTGAGGATGATTGTTGGCTAGGACATGGAGTAACAGTATTAGATGGCGTTACTATCGGCAAAGGCAGTGTTATTGGTGCGGGAGCAGTTGTTAATAGAGATATTCCTCCTTTTTCCGTTGCTGTCGGTATACCTGCACGAGTAATTAAAAACCGAATTGGCAAAGATATAGCAAAGCTTCAAGTTGAGAAGTAGGGGATTGGGTATAAGAGACAGGGGAGCAGGGGAGCAGGGGAGCAGGGGAGCAGGGGAGCAGGGGAGCAGAGGGGCAGAGGAGAAATAATAACTCCTAACTCAGCACTGCTGAAAGGCATGAGGAATAGTCACTATCCCCTGTAAGCTGTTGCCTTTTTTGGGAAACCTTTGCCATCAGTCAACGTCACAAGGGTAAACGCCTCTGAGTTATCTTTCTTAAGGGCATCTACAAGTCAGACAACTGACATTTTGTACATTATCAATAACCGTAGGGTAGACATTGCTAGTCTTGAGTCCCCAGAGTCCTCTAAAAAAGGGACGAGATTTGGGTAATATAAAGTAGCTATCTTTTCTGCATTGCAGATACTGAAAGAAAAGCTTTCTTTGTTTTACCCGTTGGAGATATTTCTATGCTGACTTTAAAAATCGCTGTTTATATTGTTGTTGCCTTCTTCGTAACTATCTTCATCTTCGGATTTTTGTCGAACGATCCAGCTCGTAACCCCGGCCGTCGGGACTTAGAGTAAAAGGGCGATAAATCATCCGCGACTTTGGAAGGCGGAAAATACTAAACGCCACGGAAACTTACTAAATTTTCGTTTAGTAAGTTTCTTTCTCCAAGTAGCTTGCTGTAGGTAGCAGAAGGCGACAGTCGGAAGGCAAAATGTATGTTTATCCTTCCCTTTGTCATTTGGCTGTTTGTTAGCCCGATTTTGCTCACTTATGCTTCATCCAGTTCTGCCACCTAATCCACCTCCGATCGTTGAATCTTTACAACCTGTAAATCCCGCCTCATCTGCTAGTCATACAAAGTTTCTTTCAGGTGTAGATACTGGAATACACGAAAAGACAGACAAATCCAAACAGCCCAAGAATTTGGCTCTGTTGGCAATTTCGGGTAACACTAAAAGCGATCCTTTATTGTCAACTCCGATCGACTCAACTCAAGATCGCTTGGTAGTTGCTGAAACTTCTTCTGTACCTCATTCACCAGAAACCTTTCCACCAGAAAATTCCCCACTCCCCAGTTCTGCAACTGCTGGGCCTTTGGGGCAGCCGCTGGTTGTTGGTTATCCCACGCAAGAGGTTACAACCTCTAATCGCCAAGTTAAAAAAGACACAAAGACAAGTCCGAGCGTCGAACCCCGCCACTCGGAACTTCTGATGTCGGTACTGCGCAAACGGGAGATGCAAAGAAAAGTCGAAGCGGAGGCTTCAGACCAAAATGCAAAAGATGAGCCTTCTCAAAAACTCAATCAGCGATGTCTGACGATAAGCTGCTTTGCGTCTACGCTAAATCCCAACTCTAATGGTGGAGCAAAACCAACCTTTTTGGACTCTTCTAGCTTTAGCTATAGAGTTTCTCCAAGTCCCCTTGTCGCCCAATCTCCGCGCCCTCTTCAAATCGCCCCAACTGTCACCAACAGTAACAAGTTAGGCAAATCCAAAGCAGAAATTTTATCTGAGAAGTTAACCCAACAAAAACAGCAACGCGATCTGACTGCACAACAGTTTCTAAAAAAAGATAATATTTCTGTATCTGCTGCCGATCTAGCACCAAGTTCTCAATCAGTACAAAATTTTATAACATTCAGGTCTCGTAAGCCGACAAACCAAGTTTCAGTACCCATCACTGTAGAATTTAAGTCTCAAGTCCAGCAGCAAAGCCAAGTCCCAACGCCTACACCACAGGTAAATACCACTCAGCCACAAGCTCAACCATCTGGTACAACTGCGCCAGCTACTACACCCCCAGCCGGACAAAGAATTGTAGAAGTCACTTCAGATCGGCAAGAGTATGACGAGAAACAGCGAATTATTACAGCTGTAGGTAATGTAATTGTGCGATTTGATGGGGCGGTGGTGGATGCCGATCGCTTACAAGTCAATTTGGACAACTTGATCGCTGCGGGGGAAGGTAACGTCACCTTAACACGGGGCGATCAGATACTGCGCGGACAACGCTTTACCTATAACTTCGTTCAAGATCGTGGGGAACTGGAAAACGGTAGAGGAGAAATTTACGTACCTTCAGCACAAACAGATTTTGCTTTTTCACCCACAGCTGTAAGTGCTGGTGGAGTTTCAAAACGTCCGCCCAGCGATCGCATTCGAGCCAATCAACCCCTTTCCGGTGTGAGTAGCCCTGGAGGAATTAATGTGACATTTGGTGGTCAGTCAGACGCTAGCAACATCCCGCCGCCGAAAGCAGGGGGTGTAGTCAATCGGCTCAGATTTGAAGCTGAACAAATTGACTTTTATCCGCAAGGCTGGCAAGCAAGCAATGTCCGCATCACTAACGATCCTTTTTCGCCCCCAGAATTAGAATTACGCGCAGATAAAGTAACTTTGACGCGAGAATCACCTTTGGTAGACCGTATCAGGACGCAGCGACAGCGTTTGGTATTGGATCAAACAGTCTCCTTACCAATTCCGTTGAATGAGCGGACTATTGACCGCCGAGAGCGGGACGTTACACCTGCAATAGTCTCCCCCGGCTACGATGGAGAAGATCGGGGTGGTTTGTATATTGAGCGTGGCTTTCCAGTAATCGATACAGAGCAAACACGCTGGACGATCACGCCCCAGTTATTATTACAGAGAGGTGTGCAAGAAGGTACGGGTGACTTAGGCGCACTGTTTGGTGTGAAGACCAAGATAAATTCTGTTTTGAGTCCACGGTCGATAATTCAGGGAACTGGGGAGTTAACTAGTTTTAACTTGAATGACGTGGAAGACAATTTGCGGGTGAATTTAGGATTGCGCCAGACATTAGGCACTTCTCTTCCCCACACATTGAATGTGCAATATAACTACCGCAATCGTCTTTACAACGGTACTCTGGGTTTTCAAACTGTCCAAAGCAGTTTTGGCGGCATTATCACCTCTCCTGTAATTGCTTTAGGAAAAAGTGGCATCAACCTCAACTACCAGGCAAGTGCCCAGTATATTGATGCCAACACCGATCGCCTAGACTTGCTAGAACCAGTGCGGGAAAACAATCGCATTTCACTTGGTCGTTTACAAGGCAGTGCGACTCTCAGTAGAGGGCTGTTGCTGTGGCAGGGAAAACCATTACCACCCACTGCCACCGAGGGATTACGATACACCGCTACTCCTGTAGTTCCTTACTTGCTAGCGATCGCTAGCCTCACAGGTACTACCAGTTATTACACCAATGGTGATAACCAAAGTACTCTAACCGGTACAATTGGCTTACAAGGGCAAATTGGTCATTTTTCCCGACCTTTTTTCGACTATACTGCCTTTAATGTCAGTTACTCTCAAGGCTTAAATAGCGGATTATCTCCCTTTTTGTTTGACCGCTCCGTTGATAACAAAGTATTGACCGCCGGAATATCACAGCAAATCTACGGCCCTTTTCGCTTAGGCTTCCAAACATCTGTTAACTTGGATACTGGTAAGGAAACTAGCACCGACTACATTTTGGAATATAGCCGTCGTACCTATGGCATCACCTTGCGTTACAATCCGGTGTTGGAGTTAGGCGGCATCAGCTTCCGAATTAGTGATTTTAACTGGGGTGGCGGCACCGATCCATTTTCGGAAATTAAGCCAGTAGTGAACGGCGTGCAACAGGATAATTAGTCTAAGGACTGGGGACGACTCGACAGGCGATCAATCTCACAATTAGTTAATGCCGAGCCAGGTATTCTCAAACTGGCATAGTCGCCGCTTAGTTGAACGCGTGATGCTGGTTGATGTAGGGTTACACAACATTTGTGAACTGCGGCTTGGTATTCTCGCCATTGCCTACGGATTGCAATACTTGCAGGATCGTTACCTAAGTCGGAAAATTTTAGCCCCGCTCGCATCAGCCAAGATTCTACGTCAGTTGTTTCACCAACTATTTCTGAAATAGGATTAATCTTTTTCATGAGTAATATCTTATACGTGTATTCTAATTACTCATTTCACTTTAAAAGAAAGTATCAATACTAGCCAATATCATTTTTTATCAAAATCATCAATAAAAACTATTCATACCTGAATAGAATACTCAGGTATGAAAGAATAGACCTCTTGCAAAAGTCGCTCAGGAAGATTTTATTTTGGGGAGACAAAGCTCATAATTGTAGAGAGCAGCAATCAGATTAAACCTTAAACTAAATCTTTTTCGGCGATTTCTATAAGTAAGGG
>NZ_JBWQXL010000070.1:0-22717 GCF_056620565.1 Nostoc sp. LEGE 12454 | reverse complement strand
TATTCGTTTGGCATCCGGGAAATGTCTTTGTGGGCGGTGGCTAGGTAACTTTACTATCACGGAGGAATGTCTGCTGGTAGGTGTTTTTCAGTTTACCTGCAAACAACACCAATTAGATAGCTAGGGATGCGTACCTGTAAAGTTGTTCAGTCACCGCAGCTTTTAGAGAGTATTTATACAGTGGAAGCTAAAGCACTAAACTACCTACGTAAATCTCAAAACAGTGATGGCGGCTGGGGTCATCAATTAGGTGACGAAAGCGATGTTATTAGCACCTCATATACCTTAATTGGTCTAAGTAGCCTTGGTGATACCGAAATATTGAGACAAGGTGTACATTACCTGATCCTCCAACAGGATGAAGAAGGGAAGTTCGTCTCTATACCAGACCAAGCAGCTCCCCGACCTATCCCCTATGATGTCCCTATTCTCACCTCCATCTTCGCACTACTCGCTCTTAAATACACTGCCGCCGTTATCAGAGAATAATATAATATGCAAAAGAACCATGTGAAAGTTGCTGCCTTAGATATTGACGGAACTCTTTACCCTGGTGCTTTAGGACTTCAGTTACTACAAGCATTGGCAGCAAATGGTATAAGTGATAAATCAAAAAGCAAGAATGTCTTTGAAGTAGTTGAAAAATATCGCCTCAATGAAATTGACTTTCAAACCATGTCAACTAGTGCTTATACTCTTTATGCAGAGGCTATTGCAGGTATTTCACAAGCTGTAATGCAGCATATTGCTAATCAAGTATGGTTGCAAGAGCGAACTAAGCTATTCGCTTTTGTGCCAAAACTTATCGACATTCTTAAAAGTCAAGGATACTCTATTGTATTAATTTCAGGTAGTCCGGATGAAATCGTCTGTTGTCTAGCTCAGGAGTTTGGCATCTCAAAATACCAAGGCTCAATTTTTGCAACTTACCAAGGTAAGTACACTGGAAAAGTAAATCTTTTGTCAGGATCTCTCGGCAAGAAATATTCTATTTTTTTACAGATGGCAAAAGATTGGAAAGTAAATTTGGAAGAATCCCTTGCCATAGGTGATTCAATAACTGATACGCCATTGCTTGAGATTGTTAGCAAGCCCTTAGTGTTTGAACCTCATCCATCATTAATGTTGCTTGCACAACAGAAAAGTTGGCTGGTTACTAACCGGAATGATATTGTCAAACATGTTATGGAGTTAGGAAACACCTAAAACTAAGGTATTGCACAAAATAGAGATAGATCGCGATGCTCTTGATAATAGTGTCCAAGTACTCATTTGGAACCTGCAATGCAATGCTTAACCAGTCCTTTCCCTCATTGCGTTTGTTTTGGCACCCAGCTAAAGCTTCCCCTACTTGCGTTGTAACGGTATTTTTCCTCTTCGCCTCATTGCGACAGATGTTGATAAACAGGCCCATAGAATTGTCGCTCGATCCTGCACAGGTTCCTTTACTCACGCGCTCGCTCCCGACGTATATTGTCAATTAGCTAGTAGCTACCCGTGCAGACAAAGAAAATACACCAAATGCCCGAAAACGCAACAAATCCAGATAATCTATCAAGAAACTAAGCGAAACGATGGCATTAGTAACTACAAATTCAACTTTGCAAATTTATGGCTACTCAATCACAATCTCAAGTAACAGAGCCTTTATGGCATAAAATTATCCGACTTTTAAGATGGGAAAAACCGGCAGGACGGTTAATTCTAATAATTCCAGCGCTTTGGGGTATTGTTTTGTCAGGCAAAGGAATGCCATCAATAGCACTTGTTAACCCGATCATTTTTTTTGCTTTAGCCACTAGTGCTACAACTTGCGTAATCAACGATTTGTGCGATCGAGATATTGATGCACAAGTAGAAAGAACGCGTGAGCGTCCTTTAGCTTCGGGTGCGCTTTCAGTTTCGGTTGGGATCGCAGTTGCCCTAATCTGTTTGGTTTTGAATGGGATACTGGCTTTTACTCTTAAACCACTTTCGTTCTGGTTATGGGTTGGAACAATTCCGGTAATTATTTTATACCCATTGTCTAAACGGATATTTCCAGTTCCCCAGTTATTACTGGCAATAATTTGGGGTCTTGTAGTTTTGACTAGCTGGACTGCGGTGAATGAGCAGATAGAAACTACTACTTGGTTGCTGTGTAGCTCAACTGCCCTGTGGGCTGTGGGATTCGACACCATTTACGCTATGTCTGACCGCAAGGATGACCAGCGGATTGGCGTTAAGTCCAGCGCTCTGTTCTTTGGTAAGTATGCTCCTGTTGCTGTTATGATTTGCTATGCAACTGCTGCCTTACTATTGGGTTTGCTAGGCTTTTATATGCAATTGCAACTGAGTTTCTGGATTAGTTTGATAATTGCAACTATTGCTTGGATTTGGCAGTTTATACAATTGCTTGACTCAGAACTTCCAAATACTGCCTATAATCAAATGTTTACTCAAAATGTCTGGATTAGCTCTGTATTACTTTTTGGGATGATTTTCGGTTTTTTAAAATTATAAATTGAGGAACTTAATAAGGACGCGCTCCAGAAGAAACGTTTACTCGATGAAATACATTTTTTTTTATTTCATAAATATTAGGTATTTTTACTATTTTGGTTGATTTATCCGTGGATACATATTTTCCCAAATTCTAATTTATTGCTCGGATTCAATCAATTAATTAGTGAAATGAATCAATTTAAACCCTGTTATGCTTCTGGACAATTTCACTTAGTTACTACTTGGTAACTAACGCCGGAGAGTGACAGAAGAGGGGTATTCCGATTCGCTAGAGGAGACAGTCAAAAGTCTGTTGCAGTTATTGGGGAAACTGAATCGGCCTTATTTGACGGCTGTCGAAGAGAAATTGTTGAAGCTTCTGGAGTTGGAATACCAGAGAAGATAACCTCTAAACAATTTTGGCAATTTGGCATCCAATGTCTTTGGGTTGCAGTTTCAATGGAGATATCACCACAACGGGACATTCAAGAAGTTGTACGAGGGATAGGGCAAAACTTTCCGCTTCTGGTGTCCCGTGCTACGCCAGTTGTCAAATGAGTGCTGTAGAAACGCTCAACATAATTGATACAGCGCTCAACAGAGTTCAGTTAAGGCTCTACAACTGGCTAGAAATGAACAAAACCAAATAGAATCTCAAAAATGAAAAATGTAGATAGCTGGATTGCTGTATAGTTTGGGTTATGCCAGATTATCCTCTCAAGAGTTGCTCTATGATTGCTCTACCTGGTATTGTTATCCAAAACAAAATATACGAAAGTTCTAATTCTCTCGTGTACCGGGGCATCAGAGACGATGGAGTAGCGATCGCCGTAAAAATGCTAAAGCTTGATTATCCCTCACCTGTTGAACTAACCCGCTACAGACAGGAATATAAAATTACCCGTTCCCTTACAGTGGAAGGAGTTGTCAAGGCATACAGTCAGCAAGACTATCAACGCACTCTGGTGATTCTCTTAGAAGATTTTGGGGGAGAGTCCCTAGAGCAATGGATGCACAAGCGCCCAGATATCTTCTGCCCCATGCCTTTATCCCAATTTTTAAGTCTTGCAATCGCCCTCACCGATATTCTAGGCAAAATCCATGCAGCCAATGTCATCCATAAAGATATCAACCCTGGAAACATAGTCTTTAATCTGGATACTGGCGTTGTCAAAATTATTGACTTTGGAATTGCCACCCAATTTAACCGCACGAATCCGACTTTCAAAAGTCCTCATATTTTAGAAGGAACCCTCGCATACCTATCTCCAGAGCAAACCGGGCGGATGAACCGTTTGCTCGATTACCGGACTGATTTCTACTCCCTTGGCGTGACATTTTACGAACTGCTAACTGGACATCTGCCGTTTCTCACAACGGATATACTTGAACTAGTCCATTGTCATATTGCCAAACAGCCACCTTCACCTCATGAAATAAATACAAAGATTCCCAAACCAGTTTCAGATATCATTCTCAAACTGATGGCGAAAAATGCTGAAAATCGCTATCAAAGTGCCTGGGGCATCAAAGCGGATTTAGAAATCTGTGCTGAACAATTAGAAAAAATCGGTCAAATCTCTAGCATTAAACTGGCGCTTCAAGACGTTTCTGAGCAATTTCAAATTCCCCAAAAACTGTATGGACGGGACAAGGAAGTTGCAATGTTACTGGCGGCATTTGATCGCATAGCGTGTCCAGAGTCAAATCGCGTTGCTTCTTTACCAAACAATTCAGAAACAACTTCACCAAGCGAACAAAAAGGCAAACCAAAATTCCAAGTCGAAATGATGTTGGTATCTGGCTACGCTGGCATTGGGAAATCTGCGTTAGTGCAAGAAATCTATAAACCAATTACCCAAAAACGCGGTTATTTTATCTCTGGTAAATTCGATCAATTTGGGCGCAATATTCCCTACAGCGCGATCGCAGATGCTCTGCAAAAATTGGTACGGCAATTACTTAGTGAACCAGACGAACAAGTGCAACAGTGGCGATCGCTCTTACTTACAGCTTTGGGAAACAACGCACAAATCATCATTGACATCATCCCAGAAGTTGAATTAATTATCGGCAAGCAGTCGCCTGTACCATCCGTGGGAGCAACTGAAGCTCAAAATCGCTTTCATCGAATCTTTAGGCAGTTTGTGCGGGTGTTTTGTTCAGAATCACATCCCCTGGCGATATTCTTAGATGATTTGCAATGGATAGACTCAGCAACGCTGAATTTAATTGAGTTGATGCTGCTGGATGAGCAAGCCCAATCATTATTTTTAATTGGAGCTTATCGAGATCATGAAGTAAATCCAACGCATCCATTAGCATTAATGCTAGAGAGACTGCGAAAACAAGGGGTAGTGCTTCAGGAAATTATCTTAGCACCCTTAACGCTGGACTCGTTGAATCAGTTGATTGCCGAGACGCTGCATCGGAATGCAGACATCGTTCGTCCCTTAGCTGAGTTAGTTTTGCGTAAAACTGAGGGCAATCCGTTCTTTGTCAATGAATTTTTGAGAATGCTGTATAGCGAGAATCTGCTGACATTTGATGCTGAACACTTATGCTGGCAATGGAACATAACTCAGATTCAAGCCCAAGATATTACTAATAATGTGGTGGAGTTGATGCTGAACAAGTTGAAGAAACTGCCAGAAAATACACAGCAAATTCTTCGGTTAGCTGCTTGCGTCGGCGCTGAATTTAATTTAAATACTCTATCGATTGTTTGCGATCAACCACCTGAAACGATTTTTCAAGATTTACTAACAGCCATACAAGTTGGATTAATTCAACCACTATCTGAATTAGATGAAAACTTGTTAATTCAAGAGTATAAGTTCTTGCACGATCGCGTGCAGCAAGCCTCATACACCTTAATCGATGAGTCGCAAAAACAAATTGTTCATTTACAAATTGGTCGCAATCTCCTCGGAAAAATTTTGCCAGAGAGACTCTCAGACCGACTGTTTGAAATTGTCGATCATCTTAATCATGGAATTGAGCTTGTCACAGATCAACTAGAACGCAATGAAATTGCTAGATTAAATTTAATCACAGGACAGAAAGCAAAAGCTGCGATCGCCTATAGTGTGGCTCAAAACTATTTAGCCAGAGGTAGAGCATGGCTAGCAGACTCCAGTTGGCAAACTAACTATGAGCTGACCTTAGAGTTATATACAGAAACAACAGAAGTCGCGTATTTGTGTGGCGAGTTTGAGCAGGTAGAATCCTGGGCAGTGGTTGTTCTGCAAGCAGGCAAAACGGTTCTCGACATCGTGAAAGTTTACGAAGTCAAAATTCAAACTGACATCGCACAGAACCAGCTATTAGAAGCAATTAACACTGGATTGCAAGTTTTGCAGCAATTGGGAATCAGTTTTCCTGAAACGCCAACTCAGTCAGACATTCAGCTTGAGCTAGACGCGATCGCATCACTCATTGGCGAGAAGCCAATCGAGGACTTGCTCCATTTGCCAGAAATGACCGAACCGGACAATTTGGCGGCGATGCGAATCTTATCAAGCATCACGATCGCTGCCTATGTTGCGGCTCCTGATTTGATGCCTCTGCTTGTGTCTAAACAAGTAAACTTATCAATTCAATCTGGTAATGCTGTTGTATCTCCCTTTGCCTATGCTTTTTACGGATTAATTCTTTGTGGAACGAGTGGGAACATTGAGATTGGGTACGAGTTTGGACAACTTGCGCTAAATCTATTGTCACAGCTTAATGTTCATTCTCTTAGAGCTAGAACATTACTCATTGTGAATAACTTTATTATTCATTGGAAAGAGCATATTAGAAACACAACCCAGCCCTTGCTAGAAGCCTACCAAAGAGGTTTAGAAGTTGGAGATTTAGAGTTTGCTGCTTATTGTGCTCATTGTTATTGCTTCCAATTCTACGCAGTTGGAAAGGAACTCGTAGAAGTTGAGCGGGAGATGACGAAATACAATGAAGCAATTCGTCAAATCAAACAGAAAACGGCGCTAACCTGGAACCAAATATATCAACAGGCGATCGCAAATTTGATGGGTTTTTCGGTCAACCCAACTCGTCTAGTTGGCGAATTCTACAATGAAGAAAATGGATTGCCACAACATGAAGTAACAAATGATGGAACGGCAACCTTTGATGTCTATTTCCATAAACTTTTCCTGTGCTACCTATTTTCTGAGTATGCTCAGGCAGTTAAAAACTCAACCATAGCAGAACGTTATTTAATCCGAATAACAGGCACACCTGTTGCTCCTTTTTACTATCTATATGATGCGCTGGCAAGACTCGCCATATACTCTGAAAGCAGCCCTCAAGTGCAGGAGGAACTTCTCAAAAAAGTTACGGTTAGTCAGGAGAAAATGAAGCAATGGTCACAGTATGCGCCAATGAATTGTTTGCATAAATATCATTTGGTGCAAGCAGAGACGGCACGAGTTTTGAGTCAGTGGTTTGAAGCAGAGGAATTTTATGAACAAGCAATTCAAGGAGCTAGGGAAAATGAATATATCCAGGAAGAGGCGTTAGCTTATGAATTAGCTGCTAAACATTATCTGGTGCGAGGTCGGCAAAAGATCGCCCAAACCTACATGAAAGAAGCTCACTACTGTTATGAACGGTGGGGGGCAACTGCGAAAGTCAAAGATTTAGAAACTCGCTATCCGCAGCTATTTCCTGAACAGTCGAGCGTGGCTTCTACACCAATCTGCACTACTGCTGAAACCACTTCTAATAGCTCACACATCGCTTTTGATTTAACGGCAGTAATGAAGGCAATTCAGGCGATTTCGAGCGAAATTGAACTAGATCAGCTGCTCCGTTCCTTGATGAAGATATTAATCGAAAATGCTGGCGCACAAACAGGTTCTCTGATTTTAGAAAACTCAGGAAAATGGGTGATTGAAGCGTCTAGTGAACTTAATGAGGGTGAGAATGTCTATGCTACACAAGTGCTGCAATCTATCCCAACTGCAAATTATCTACCTGAATCAATTATTAATTATGTTATTCGTACTCATGAATCTGTCATCTTAAATGATGCTACTCGTGAAGGTAACTTTATTAATGAGCCATATATTCAACAGAATCAAACTCAATCGATTTTATGTTTACCTCTGCTTAATCAAGGTAAGCTAGTGGGCGTGTTATATCTAGAAAATAAATTAGCGGCTGGAGCATTTACACCAGAACAAGTCTCCTTCACTGCGGGAGGCTGCGCCAACGGAGACGCTACGCGATCGCAAGTTCTGAATCTACTTTCTACTCAAGCAGCGATCGCAATTGAAAATGCCAAACTCTACTCGAAACTACGCGCTAGCGAAAGTCAGATAAATCAATTTCTAGAAGCGGTTCCAGTGGGAATTGCAGTCTTGGATGCGACTGGTCGCCCTTACTATGTCAATCAGCAGGGAATTGAGCTGATGGGTAAAGGCGTTGATCCTACCGTGACATCAGATCATCTTGCAGAGGTTTATCAAGTTTACCTGGCTGGAACGGATCAAAACTGTTCCCCTGAGAAGATGCCAATTGTCCAAGCGTTGAAAGGCGAACGTACAAGAACGGATGATTTAGAGATTCACCAAGGCGAGACTATTATTCCCATTGAGGCATGGGGAACGCCAATCTTTGACGAACATGGGAACGTGGCTTACGCGCTCGCAGCCTTTCAAGACATCACAGAGCGTAAACAAACCGAACATCTCTTAGCCAATTACAACCGCACCTTAGAACAACAGGTAGCCCAACGAACGGCAGCTTTACAGCAAAGCGAAGCAGAATTGCGCCATCGGGAACAGGAATTACGACTGATTGCCAACGCTCTACCAGTTCTGATCGGCTATGTAGATGCCAATCGATGTTATCAATTCATCAACCATACATATCAGGTCTGGTTTAACCGTAGCCGCGATGAAATTCTGGGCAACCCTGTTCGCCTAGTTCTCGGTGAGGCGGTTTATCAACGGTTTGAGCCGTCTATTAATCAGGTGTTTACAGGGCAAACGGTATCTCTAGAAACAGAGATCCCTTTTCCGCTTGGCAAGCGATGCCTCAATGCGACCTTGATCCCTGATTTCGATGACAATGCTCAAGTGAGAGGCTTCTACAGCCTCATGACAGATATTAGCGAACGCAAACAAGCAGAAGAAGTGTTGCGTCAGTCCGAGGCTCAATTTCGGGAACAGGCAATCCTCTCCGATTTTCGCGCTGATGTGGATAGTGCCTTGGCTCAAAGTGCTAGTTTGCCCTTAATACTGCATCGCTGTGCCCAAGCCGTTGTTAAGCACTTTAATGCGGCATTTGCTCGGATTTGGACGCTAAATAAAGACAATAATGTTTTGGAGTTACAAGCCAGTGCGGGGATGTATACCCGTCTTGACGGTGAATACAGTCGAGTTCCTGTAGGTAGCCTCAAAGTTGGACGAATTGCTCAGGAACGCAGTCCTCTGTTGACTAACAATGTGTTTGATGAATCATCCATTGATAAAGAATGGGCAAAACGAGAAGGCATGGTGGCATTTGCGGGCTATCCGATACTGCTGGATGAGCAGCTTGTTGGAGTTATAGCGATGTTTACTCGACATCCCATTCCGTCGTCCAACTTTGAGGCGTTGGAGTTTTCAGCCCGCGAGATTGCATTAGGAATTAGACGCAAACAGGCAGAAGAAGCGTTGCAAGCCTCCGAAGCAGAACTTCGGGCGCTCTTTTCAGCAATGCCCGATCCGCTCTTGGTAGTAAATGCAGAAGGGCGGATTTTGAGAGCAACCCTGATCGAGTCAGAGAAATTATCTAACCCGATTGACGAACAGGTGGGTCGAACATTTTCCGAAATTTTTGAGCGATCGCAAGCCGATACATTTCTTGTCTGTATTCGGCAAGCATTAAGCACTCAGCAGCCCTTAACGGTTGAGTATAGCTTGATCGTAGGAGGGTGGAAAACCTGGTTTGCAACTCGCATCTCGCCCATCTCAGAACATTCTGTCATTTGGCTAACAAGAGATATCACCGATCGCAAACGAGCCGAAGAAGCCTCCATTCTAGAAGAGCGCAATCACATGGCACGGGAAATTCACGACACTTTAGCCCAAGCGTTTACAGGTATTATCATTCATGCTCGTTCTGCCTCCAAGAAGGTAACGGCAGACCCAGAAAAAGCGCAAACTCTCCTCACTCAGATCCTCGACTTAGCCCGTTCTGGGCTTGCGGAGGCACGTCGTTCAGTAGAGGCACTACACCGCCCATACCTTTTAGAGAGCAGTAACTTACAGGATGCCTTAAGCCGTCTTGCTGCTGAATTAAACTCCTCAATCGCAATCCAAATCGTCTACGAAGTCATAGGTACGCCCTATCCCCTATCCTCCGATCTGGAAAATAATCTGTTTCGGATTGGGCAGGAAGCTTTGACAAATGCAATCAAACATGCTAACTCAAGTGAAATCCACATTGAACTGATCTATGAACCGACCCAATGCAGCTTGCGAATTAAAGACGATGGGCAGGGATTTAATGTAGAAAAGCAGGCGATACAGAATGGCTTTGGTCTACTGGGGATGGCAGAACGGGCTGAACGTATTAGAGCCGAATTAAAGATTCAAAGTGACTTAGAGCAAGGGACAGAAATCGCGGTATCTATTAATCGGGGGTTAAGTCAGCATGAATCAGCCTAGTAGCATTCGCGTTCTGGTTGTGGACGATCATCCTGTTGTCCGCCAGGGTTTGATCGGAATGTTAGAGGAGGCTCCAGATATTGTCATTGTTGGTCAGGGGCGAAATGGGCATGAGGCGATCGCAGTTTTTCAGCAACAGCAACCTGATGTGACTTTGATGGATTTACGGATGCCTGAGATGGGAGGTGTTCAGGCGATTACGGTTATTTGCAATGAGTTTCCCAATGCCCGAATTATTGTGCTGACCACGTATGACACCGATGAAGAGATTTATCGAGGATTACGAGCCGGGGCAAAGGGTTATTTACTGAAGGACTCTGAGCCAGAGGAACTATTGACAGCAATTCGGACAGTGAGCAGGGGACAACAGTATATTCCCCCTAACGTGGCTGCCAAGCTAGTCCAACGGCTGACTGCTCCAGAACTGAGCGGTCGTGAGTTAGAAGTTCTCAAGTTAGTCGGACAGGGCATGAGCAACCAGGAAATTAGCACTGCTCTAAATATTAGTGAAAGTACAGTGAAGACTCATATCAACCGAATTTTAAGCAAGCTAGATGTCAAAGATCGCACCCAGGCAGCCATTATTGCGTTGAAACGCGGAATTGCTAGCTTGTGAACTACCTACACTGACCTAACGGTAAAGTTTAGGCTTCCCAATTCATTGGGGATTGCCTCGACCTTCGTGGATTTTTTACGTCCTGAAGATTTTGGTCTTACATCCCCTCCAAGGGCAGAAGAGCTAGTTCCTAACTCCAAAAGTCGCAAACCTTCATTTCTAATATTTGTTGCAGCGTTTTATGTCTTATTAAATCATAAGTAACAACAACAACAACAGCGTAGCTGATATGAAGTTTTATCGCTACGCTGTTGTCATATATATACGAATTAATCATTTAAGTCTATAATGTAAACATCGATATTCAGGGTAGGTGAGGATGAAAGTCCAAAAAGGTATCCTCCCAGACACCGACCGTCAGGTTTGGATGGTGCTGGATGACAATTATTTGCCTATTGAGCCAATCCAGAAGTACCTGCATTATCTAGACAGCGTAGGGCGTTCTCCAAACACGATTCAGACCTATACCCATAACCTCAAACTGTTCTGGGAGTTTTTACGGGATTCAAAGTTAAATTGGCTCGAAATTGATTTAGAGCAGCTATCAAACTTTATCCACTGGTTGAGAAACCCTAACTCCGGGGTTTTATCTGTTCAGCCACAGGTTTCTAAACGCTGCGAGAAGACTATTAATCATTGCCTGACAACTGTTTGTGGGTTCTATGAGTTTCAAGAGCGTATAGGGGCAACTGAAGGGGTAGAGGTTTATCGCTATCAATTGCAACCAGGACGTAAATACAAGTCTTTTTTACACCACATTAGTAAGGGTAAAGAGGTTAAGACACGACTATTAAAAATCAAAGAACCAAAGACATTCCCTTGTAAAGATTGCAATCGTAAGTATGTTCTTAATCCTCATGGGCGAGATGATTTAGATTTTTTAAACAACATAAATTGTAGATGGTGTGGGAGCAAGAACTTTGTACGGTTTGGTATAAGTAAAGCAGGAAAACAGCAATGTATCTGTAAAGACTGTGATAAGCAATTTACTGTGGGGGCAGAAAGACCTGATGTTCTTATTGCTCCTGAAAAGTTTGACTTTAATCACGATGTCTGGACAGCAGACCATTTAGGTTATGAAAGAGGTATTCACAAACATTACAAACTTAATTTTGCTTACATAGAACAACCTTGGCTTAAAAAGTACTTTAAGAAGTTTATATTTTATTTATGTAGTACTCGTTTAGCTTTCAGCACATTAATTGGTAAAGTTGCTGAGATTAATGTTTTCTCTAGATTCTTAACAAAGATAGGATATAACCAAGAATTTAAAGGAATTAATAGAACCTTAATCCTTCAATATTTTGCCTACTTAAAAACTAATGGATACTCATATTCACAGCATATACATTGTATATCTACAGTAAAAACATTCTTTGAGACGGGGATTCTTAACAACTGGTTCCAAGTTGAACCTGCTCTGATTAGACCTGAAGACTGGCCACAAGAGCCAAAAAGACTTCCTCGGTTTATTCCAGAAGAAGTTATGAGACAGCTTAACCAACATTTAGATAACTTGCATGAACCTGTAATGCGAATGCTTTTGGTAGATATAGAGTGCGGTTTTAGAATAGGAGAGTTATTAAGACTAAAGCTAGATTGCTTAAAGTCTAATGAAAAAAGCGGCTGGTATATTCAATATCAGATGCACAAGATGAATAAAGAACATACCAAGCCAATAAGCAATGAATTAGCAGAAGTTATTAAAGAACAACAGGCTTATATAAAGCAACTATTTGGCAATAGCTTTCCTTACTTATTTTGTGGTAGGGCAAGACAACACAGCAAGGAGTTTATACCTGAAGCTAAATTGATGACTAGTACTTCTTTTATCAACAATTTAAAAAGACTCGCTCAACAATCTGAAATTAAAGACCAGTCGGGTAAATTGTGGAATTTTCAAACTCATCAATTTAGGCATACCGTTGGAACTCGCATGATTAATGCTGGCGTTCCTCAACATATTGTGCAACGTTATTTAGGGCATGAATCGCCAGAAATGACGATGGTATATGCTCATATTTTTGATGAAACTCTTAGAAAAGAGGTTGAGAAATACCACGAGTTGAGAGTAGTTAATTTTCAAGGTGAAACTGCCGAACTAGATGAAACGATACTGTCCAGTAATGACGACTTGGAATGGTTCAAGAAGAACGTACAAGCCAGAGCATTAGAGCATGGTTATTGTGCTAGACCCAAGGTATTGGGTGATTGTGATATTCCCGGTTTTGATGGTTGCTATAACTGCCCACACTGGAGAACTAATAAAAACTTCATACCGATTTTAAAAGACACTTTAGAGCGTACCAACAATGTTTTAGAAAAAGCTCAAAACTGTGGTTGGCAGCTACAAGTTCATAAAAATACGCCTATCAAAGAGAACTTAGAGAAAGTCATTAAAACTTTGGAGGCAGACAATGACTAATAGAAAGATAGAAGCTTTACAAGAGGCAGCAGCACACAAATCTAAGGAATCAGCAGAACGTGTAGAGAAAGCACTTGAGAGGATGATAAAACAGGGTCAGGTAATTAGTTTTAAATCTGTTGCCCAAACTGCTAATGTCTCTACCGCTTACTTGTATAAGCAGGAAGATTTGAGGAGTAGAATTGAAACTCTGCGCGACCAGCAGAGGCAAAGACCTAAATCTAAACAGGCTCCACTGGCATCGGACAATTCTAAATCCGTAATTATTTCCACCTTGAGGGAAGAGAACAAGAAATTACAAGCAGAAATAGAAGGGCTACGCAGAATTAATGAGGGGTTAGCTGGTAGGGTTTATCATCTACAAGGTGCTGATGATTTAGCAGAAAGGTTCAAGGTGGAAAATGCAGAGCTAAAAAAACAACTAGATGAATGTCGCAGTCAAACCCCTTCTGCGCCACCACAAGATGACCCCAAAGTAACATCAATAGACAAGAAACGATCTAAAAAAACTGGGGGCAGCGATAGCGTTAAATCTGAACTAGATGCACTAAAAATAAAAATAAGTACAACTCTGTCAAAGTTAATAGAACAGGTTCCAGAGGAGACAGTACTAAAAGCGATTAATACGCTCAAAGAAGCTTTATCCACTACCAAGGTACGCAATCCAGCAGGGTTTTTAGCAGAAGCTATCAGAAATACTTGGATACCCAATGAAGGGTATGAAGAGAAAGCAGAACTGGATATTTTTAAAGAATGGTTTCCAGTTGCTAGGTCAGAAAAATTAGTTATAGCTTCAAGAAAAATTGAAGGAGTGCTACACATTTGCACACCTGAAGGAGAATGGATTCCTTTTGAAGAAATGGTTTCTCAGTACCCACTAGAAAGTTTGAAGACCAAAATAGTTGATTCATAGCGTCAAAAAATTCTATTTTATTTCCATTCTTTAAGAATTAGTATAAGATTGTTTAGAAATTTACGGCAGACTGAGTTTGATGTTTGAAAACTGTGAAGAAATTACCTCTTGCTTAAAACAGGGGCCAGAACAACAACAAGTTGTTGGGCCTTTAGTAAATCACTTGCGTCAAATTGGATACGATTTAGACCAGATTATTTTTGGACGTAGTGAGTGGCAAGTCCCTAAAAATCCTTCTCAAGCATCCAAACGTGAAAAAGGACAGAAGTTTTTAGGATTCCCATGTGACATAGTAGTTTTTGATTCTTCTGTGAATATAAGTGATTATCGTTATTTAAAAATTATTTTTGAATGTAAAGCTCCTAATGAAGATGCTGGAAGTAATCAATTAGAAATTCTTTTAGGATTAGAACCTCACGCTCAACTTGGAATATGGGCTAATAATCCAGAACCATCAGCAAAATGTCTGTTTATATATAAAACCAGTTCAGGTTTAATTCGCCAATATGCAACTATAAGTGAAATACCACAACCAGGTGATGAACTATTACCAAAAGTTGAAAGAGTTGCTTATGAAAACCTTATTGAACCTAGCACTGATGTTTTAAAAAAAGTTATAGAGGATTTGCTTGACCATATAGTTACAAATGATAGTAATGTAACACGTAGAGAAGATCAATTAGATCAGCTTTGCAATCTGATATTGTTAAAATTACAAAGTGATCTCAAAGGTAGGGTTTCTCCAACAGAGGTATTAGATTTTTTTCCACAATCTAGTCCAGAAGAAACTGCCAATAAAATTAAACGAGATTTTCAAAGATTAGTTAATTTATATCCGGGAGTTTTTCCTTCTGCTCAAGATAAAGAATTGCGTTTAACAAATGCTTCGATACATAGATGTATTACTGAATTATATAGACTTCGTTTAATTGGAATTAGTGCTGAAACAATCTCTACAGCATTTCAAGTATTACGTGCAGCCGCGCTAAGACAAAAGGAGGGACAATATTTTACTCCACAACCAGTAATACAAGCCGCAGTTAAACTAATGGAAATACAGTGGGACGATGTGATAATCGATCCGGCTTGTGGGACTGGTGGTTTTTTAATAGAGTGTCTACAGTATATGCAGTCGAAACATCACAATCAATTGGCTGAAGTCTCAAGATGGTCACAAAATCATATTTTTGGAATTGATAAAGATTCTGTAGGTATTAAGCTAACTAAAGCAATAATGCAAATATTGGGAGATGGATCTGCCCATTGTGCTAGAGGGGATTCAATTCGTACTTATTTATGGAATACTGACTTTCCACAACTTTCTTCTGGTAATTTTGCAAATGAAAGATTTACAGTAGTTTTGACAAATCCCCCTTTTGGCTCCAATTTAAAAGTACCTGCTGCTGATGCTAGAAAAGCTGGTTTAGATATTGCTTGTGCAAGGAATGGAAACTGGGAGGATACTGAAACAGGTTTAATTTTTTTAAACCGCTCTTGGCAACTTTTAATGCTAGGAGGAAAGTTATGTATAGTTTTACCTGAAACATATTTTTTCTCTTTTCAATATGCTTTCATACAACAGTGGCTAAAAAGAAAATTTCGCCCCCTTGGTGTTGTAAATATACCTATGGAAGCCTTCCAAGGTTTTTGTCGTGCGAAAACTAATCTATATATTTTTGAGAGGATCTAAATTTTATGGCTCTACCATCTTGGGCACATGAAGGCTCGATACTTTTTTTAAATCCTAAAACTTGCGGTATTTATAAAAATGGAGGGCCACGATATAAAGTTGATACTGCTGGGCAAAGAACTGATGAAGTTGACAATCAATTGTTATATAATGTAAACGAAATATTGGCAGGAAAATTACCGGAAGGTGCTGTTCGGATATCAAATTTTAAATGCAAGGAAATAGGTATTTTAGTTCCAACCTATTATGATCCAAGATGGGATAAGGATTTTGATGATTTTTTGAAATCTGAGCAACTAGATGAAATTACGCTTGGAGAGTTAGAAGAACAGGGCATTATTAGCATTTCTGGTGGTCATGGTAGTCCAGGAAATGACCAACGAGTGGGGGAAGTACCTTATATTAAGGTTTCTGATATACGAAATTTGCGTATAAATATTAATCCTACAAATATGGTTCCATTCCCATTAGCAGAAAAACTTTGGGGAGAGACAAACAGTGGACTTCAAGCATGGGATCTTATTACACCTAATCGTGCAAGTAGTAATATCGGTGAATTTGCTATGCTACTTCCTGGTGAAGAAGATATTGTTTTAACAAAAGAAGTATTTGTTATACGAATTAAATCTCGTTTGGAGCAAGGATGGAGTCCTTTTTATCTAATGTGGGCTTTTTGTCTTACATCTGTTCGTAAACAATGGAAAAGAATAGCTTTAATGCAGACTAACAGAGAAGATGTTAGTAGCAGGTATAAAGAAATTAGATTGCCTTTCCCAAAATCAGAAGAATATGCTTATGAAGTTTCATGGGGATTTCAAGATTATTTCAAATCAATTGCTGAGTCAAAACAACAGTTCATAACTCTACTCGAAAATTCTAAATTCTCTTATATTCCTAATATTATGAGAGTAAATTCTATAGCTGAAGATTTAGACATAGATGAGTAAAAGGAAAAGATTTAGTTTGAAGTTGAACCTAAACATAGACTTGTACAATTATGTGCTTTATTTAGCTACCAATAGCTTACTTTCATTTACCCATGCAAGAAACCCACTTCAGGGCTGCCAAGGAACTACTACTCTGCTAGGTCGATTGTTGAAAAAATAATAGAGGAGTATGGTGAATGAACAACGTTGTAGAAAATGACAACAACGTAAAGAGACTGTATAGTAAACGTTGTAGACGTTGTAAACGACATAACGCATTGATATCCCTATCATGTTGTTTGTTGCAGTGTGGACAATCTACAAACCTTACGCCCAATGAATCATATCCTTTTTGCAGCATTGGGATAGGTAGTAGAGTCTCGCTACAAAGCTGTGACGATGGGAAAAACCGACCTATTTCAATATAGGTATGTCCGAACTTCTCAGCTTTATATTTAAGTATGGTTTGAAACATTCCCCACCCCTGGTCACTGATAGCTTTTGCCAGGTTGGGATTTATGACCATGTTCTTAACTGCCAAATCTTCTACACAAATAACTTGGTTTTCGTATGCTATTTTGCGAGATAGCTTGTGTAGAAAATCCTCTCTAACTCTAGCTATTTTACTAGAGATTTTTGCAACTAGCAGTTTAGCTTTACGACGTTTGTTTGAAGTTTTATCTGTCTTTTTAGCTAATTTTTTCTGTTGACGTTTTCTATTTTTTTCTAACTTTACTAATTGTTTTTTGGGAAGGTCATATTTAGAGCCTTCCGAAGTTATAGCAAAGTTTTTCAATCCCAAATCAACACCAATAGCATCTCTAATTGCAACTACTGGCTTATCATTCTGATTGAACAGAATAGAAGCATAGTATCTACCATCAGCATTTCTCGATATCGCTACAGTCGTGAATTTAGCTAATGGTAGCTCTTTATGAAACACGGCTTTCACTCTTCCCAAACTACCGGGAAACTTAATCACAGAATCCTGTGGTATTAGTTTCACGTTTTGAGGATATTGAATCGATTGCTTACCATGCTTAGATTTAAAGTTAGGGAATTTAGCACGACCTTCAAAGAAATTGACAAACGCACTAGAAAGATTAAACGTCACTCGTTGCAATACTTGACTATACACAAGTCCCAGCCATTCATATTCCTTCTTCAAAAGAGGAAGCAACTTATCCATTGCTGTTTTAGAAAGACCTTTTCCAGTTTCTTTATACGCAGTAGTAGTGGCATTAAGCATATAATTCCACAACCATCGGGTATTACCAAAACATTGAGCTAGATAGTTTTCTTGCTCATCATCTGGATAAATTCTAACTTTAACTGCTCTATACATGGTGAGACCAGTTGGTGATGTTCAGTGTGAGCCTTCTTGCTGTTTAAGGTAAAAGCAAAGATGGTACTTCTGCCTGGGTTAACCATCATATTTTAGTCTCTGACGCAATCAAACCTGAGTTTGATTCGTTCTACTCCCTCAAATTGACTCATCCTCAATCATTTTGTTGATTAAAATACAGACCCGGAATTGACGACAAGCCTAAGCAAGTCTCATACATTAAACTCATACAAACAATTATAGGCTTGAGGGGAAGAAATTTCAGAGTGCAGACGATGAATCTCTTTTCCTCAAAGATTTAGAATGAGCGATGTTATTCCTGACGACCCTTGCGGTAACTGCGAAGCAGAGCGCAATCAATTAGTTGTACTTCCTTCTGAGCAAGACCATCGACAAGGATCGTTGAATGCTTGCGTTGTGCTTGTTGAGTATGGGGATTATCAGTGTCCCCAATGTAGTGAACTTTATACCTCAATTCAGGCAATTCAACGCCAGCTTGAGGCGACCTTATTCGGGAGAGATTCTCTATGCTTTGTATTCCGACATTTTCCTCAGCCTCAAAT
Organism: Nostoc sp. LEGE 12454; assembly: GCF_056620565.1. Classification (NCBI taxonomy): domain Bacteria; kingdom Bacillati; phylum Cyanobacteriota; class Cyanophyceae; order Nostocales; family Nostocaceae; genus Nostoc; species Nostoc sp. LEGE 12454. The sequence continues at coordinate 4,094 of NZ_JBWQXL010000070.1, read as the reverse complement.
CCATCCTCAAGCTCAAAAGGCAGCAGCAGCGACAGAAGCAGCAGCAACACAAGGGCAGTTTTGGCAGATGCACGAGATGCTATTGAAGCATCAGCAAGAGCTAGAAGATGGGTATTTAGCAGAATACGCTGACAATTTAGGGCTTGATGTAACTCAGTTTATTCGAGACATTGCCCAAAAAGTGTATGTCGATCGCATCAATCAAGACATTGCCAGCGGAATGGATAGTGGGGTAGTTAGCACTCCAGCTTTATTTATCAATGGTGTGCGTTATAGAGACGCTTTAGAGCTTAAGCCACTACTTGTTGCGATCGTTGCAGCTTCTCATGGCTAGTATTTTCGTCATTGAAGAAGGCAGAAGGCAGAGGGCAAAGGGCAGAAGGTTTACATCAGTTGGGGATTCCGACCCTTCCTGAACAAGAGCCACTGAATAAGAATTCAGTGAGGGCCTTAAACCCTTGTTCCCAACTCTTGGAGACGCTGCGCGAACGGTCACAGCAGAGGTCAGGAGTCAGAATTCCCTTCTGCCTCCTGCCTCCTGCCTTCTGCCTTTCTTCAATAAATGGACTAACGTGCGCGAACTGCCCTAAATGAGGAATCTGATTGATGAGCAGTCTTCTCAAGCAAGTTGTAGCTCAAGTTTCCAGAACGGTACCATTGCAGACGGTTTTGATTGTGCCGTTTGTGCTGCAAACTTTGGTGACAGTCGGCTTAGTGGGGTATTTTTCCTTCCAAAATAGACAGGAAGCCATCAACGATCTCACCAGTCAACTGCGGCGCGAACTGACGAACCGGATCGAAGGCAAACTACAAACCTATACCGAGATACCCCATAACATCAATCGGCTCAATGCCAGTACCTTCGCTCAGGGAAAAATTGACCCTAGCGCAGTGAAAGGTGAGTTTCCACTCTGGCAGCAAATTCAGATTTATCCAATGGTGAGTGATATCTACTGTGGCGATCGCAAAGGTTCTCTTCTAGGGGTGCGACGTAGCCCTGCCGATCGCTCAATTGAACTGCGGTCGAGTAATGTTGCTACAGATCGTAAACTCTACGGCTACAGCCTCGATCGCAATGGTCAGCGAGACCAGTTAATCAGTCAAGGCAACAAAGCCTTCGATGCGCGGGTTCGTCCCTGGTATAAAGCAGCAGTGACGGGAGGCGAACCAAGCTGGAGTGGAATCTATGCCGACTTTGCTAGCCAGTTGCCAACGATCACCGCCAGTACGCCTGTCTATAGCACTGCCGATAGATCGCTGTTGGGAGTCTGTGCCACCGATGTATTTCTGCCTAATGAGATGAGCCGTTTTTTGGCTAGCCTGCAAATTGGCAAGACAGGCATCGCCTTTATTCTAGAGCGATCGGGGCAACTGGTTGCCACCTCCACCGGAGAGGCGATCATAAGTCCTGGGGCGGCAGCAAATCGATTGTCCGCAGTTGAGAGCCGTAATCCTACCGTGCGAGCTACTACTGCCTATTTGCGCGAGCATTTCAGCGATTTGTGGCAGATCCAGGCTGCGGAACAGCTTGATTTTAAGTTCGATGGCAGGCGGCAGTTGATTCAGGTGATGCCATTCAAAGATACTCGTGGGCTAGACTGGCTGATTGTCACGGTGTTGCCTGAATCCGATTTCATGGCCAAGATTAATCAAAGCATCCGCACGACGATTCTGCTTTGTATTGCGGTTTTGCTGCTTGGCATTGCGATCTGCATTTTGATTGCCCGATGGATCGCTAAACCGATTGTCAGCGTCAGTCAATCGGCAAAAGCGCTAGCAGACGGTGCATGGAATCAGACGGTAGAAATTGAGCGATCGGGCGATTTGGGCGAACTGGCTCGATCGTTCAACCAGATGGCACAGCAGCTTCAAATCGCATTTGCCAAAATGGAGTCTTTAAACCAGACCCTCGCCCAAAGTGAAACCCGCCTCCAGAAAATTTTAGAGTCGGTTCCGGTAGGAATTGTAGTTATGGATGCAACAGGTCGCCCTTATTACGCAAATCAGAAAGCAATCCAACTCTTGGGCAAGGGCGTGCTGCCGTCTGTCACCCCAGAGCAAATTGCCGAGGTCTATCAACTCTATGTGGCAGGAACCGATCGCCCCTACCCAACCGAACAACTGATGATTAGGCGAGCGCTAAACGGCGAACAGGGCAGTGTGGATGATATCGAAATTCACCAGGGAAATCGCATCATTCCGATCGAAAGTTGGGGAACTCCAATTTTTGATGAGTCAGGCAACATTCTGTATGCGATCGCAGCCTTTCAAGACATCACCGAACGTAAACAAGCAGAGAAGCTTTTAGCAGAATACAATCGCACCCTAGAGCAACAAGTTGCAGAACGAACGACAGCATTGCAGGCAAACGAAGCAGAGCTACGCGGTGTCTACGAGGAGCTTCGCTTACAGGAGCAAGAATTACGACTGATTGCCGACGCTCTACCCGTTCTGATTAGCTACGTCGATGCCAATCGCTGCTTTCAATTTATCAACCGTACATATCAGGTTTGGTTCAACCGTAGCCGTGATGAAATTTTGGGCAACCCTGTTCGCCAACTGCTCGGTGAGGCGGTTTATGAACGGGTTGAGCCGTATATTAATCAGGTGTTTACAGGGCAAACTGTCCCTCTAGAAGCAGAAATCCCTTTTCCTGATGATAAGCGGTGCATCAGCGCGACCTTTATTCCTGATTTCGATGACAATGCTCAGGTAAGAGGATTCTACAGTCTCATGACAGATATTAGCGATCGTAAACGAGCTGAACACACTTCTATCTTAGAAGAACGCAACCGGATGGCGCGAGAAATTCATGATACACTAGCTCAATCTTTCACAGGTATTCTGCTTCAAGTTGGAGCAGCAACACAAGTGCTGGCGGATGACCCAGAAGCAACCCAAGTACATCTGGAAATGATTGATGAACTAGCACGCGGTGGGCTAGCAGGGGCACGGCGATCCGTATCAGCACTCCGTCCGCGGCTACTAGAAGAAGGTAATTTAGAGAGTGCCTTGCATCGTATTGTGGCTCAAATGCGATCGACGACCGACACGGCTCTGATTTGCAAAACTCAGGGTATAGCCTATTCCTTACCAACTGAAGTGGAGAATAACTTACTTAGAATTGGGCAGGAAGCATTAACCAATGCAATTAAATACGCTGATGCTGGCGAAATTCGGGTTGAGTTAGTGTACAACGAGACACAGTGTATCTTACGGGTTAAAGACGATGGCAGGGGCTTTGGAGTAGGTAGCACTCCTTTGAACGGTGGGTTTGGCTTATTAGGAATGAGCGAACGGGCAGAGCGCATTGGCGCACAACTAACGATTCAAAGCCAACCGGGACAGGGAACAGAAATTATGGTGATAGTTGGGGTGTAGGGTGTGGGGTGTGGGGTGTGAGTAAGTTGGAGTCCCTGGTTGACGTGACTTTTGAAACCGTTAATTACAAGTGTAGGGTGTGGGGTGTGGGGTGTGAGTAAGTTGGAGAGTTACCGCGATCTGGAGGTTTGGAAAGTATCGATGCGATTAGCAAAGCAGGTTTATCAGGTAACAGAGGTAATGCCAAAGCATGAAATCTATGGATTAACTTCGCAGATTCGTAGAGCCTGTGTTTCTGTGCCTGCCAATATTGCTGAAGGGTATGGACGAAATCATCGTAAGGAGTATCTTCAGTTCCTCGGTATCGCCAATGGAAGCCTCAAAGAGTTGGAAACCTTGCTTCTTCTTGCAAATAATTTGAATTACATTGATGACATTACTGAATTAATGAGTTTATGTGACAGTACAGGACGCTTACTGAATCGTCTGCGTCAAAGCCTTCAAAGGGGGATAGACAATTGACTTCTCCACACCCCACACCCCACACCCCACACCCCACCACTACGATTCGAGTGCTGATTGTTGACGACCATGCCATAGTCAGAAAGGGTCTAGCAACCATCATTAACCGCGATCCAGAAATGACAGCGATCGCTCAAGCTGAAGATGGGCAACAAGCGATCGACGCGTTTCGAGAATACCAACCTGATGTCACACTAATGGATTTACGAATGCCCAAAATGGGAGGTGTTGAAGCCATTATGGCGATTTGT
>NZ_JBWQXL010000069.1:0-25867 GCF_056620565.1 Nostoc sp. LEGE 12454 | reverse complement strand
TTTCAAAGCATGGAGGCATGGCGGCGGGAGTTGTCTCTTTCATGGGAGCTTACTTTGACGTGAAAGCTAGGCTGAAAAAGAATTATACCCCTTTTTACTCCTCTATTTTGTCTAAGTCCCATTAGGTAGACGCTAACGATTAAAACGAACCGCATAGACGCATTCGCGCAGCGTCTCGTCAGAGAAGGACACAAAAAAAGAAATAAAGAAGTTAAAAGGGTTTGGCGCAGCCTCACAAAGAAATGGTATTACGTCAATTTCGTAGCGATGAGACATGTATGTTATTATCAGTATTTTTGCCAACTTATTAAGCTATAGTTAAAAAACTTTAATATTTGTAATATTTAAAATCAAAAGTTATTTTGCTGTGGTTGTTGAATCACTCCGACGAGAGAACAACAGAGATTGTAGAAGAGGTTAGATATAGTTTGACAACAACCTTTTAAACCTTGGTTTATGCAGCAGAATTTTTTGATATCAGTCCAGGAAAAAGAAAAAATATTCCATACAGAACTAGTCAAATATGGTGTGGGATATGAACAAGCTCGAAAAGCAGCACAAATTTTAGCTTGCAGTCAACCAGATGAGCTTTTATCACAACAAGACAGACAAACAGTTACACAAGCATGTAACAAATGGTCAACAGAGCGTAAACGCTACAAACGCATTACATCTGTTGTCGATTCTTGAAGGCATTAACCCGGATTTCTTACCACACCTCGAATGCAGGAGTAATGAGTAGTGAGTAAGGAGTAATGAGTAAGAATCTACAAGTTCTTGCACTGGTATTGCACCTGTTGCAATATGCTTATTACTCATTACTCATTACTCATCATCAAACGCCTGAAGCTTGTGAGAAATGCGGGATTAAGCAGGTACTGTATGGAAATTTCGTAAGGATTCAGGTCGTGGATAGTTGACAGAGGGTACACAATTAGCATCTGTGCGCGATCGCATTTTCACTTTCGCGCAATTACAACGTCATAATTTAGTATTGGATTTAAATGCCGCCACTGGTTTACTTACTTGGGAAGCAATCCGGTAAGTTCCTGAAGGTGGGGTTTATGCCTGTGTTTCCAATAGCTCTGATGCCAATGCTTTAATTGAACAAGCTGCGGCACTTCCTGAAACAATGCAACCAATAGTTTTTACTGCATTTGTTGCACAGATACCTGCTATGCTGGCATCTCTTGCGCCAAATGTGCAGTTTGACTCTATTATCGGGCGTAATGTACTTTGATGGCATCTATGACAGTTGATGAAACTTTTGTTGCGGTTCTGAGAAAGTTTGCACCAGTACTTTCTGCAAAACTACTGCCTGAAAGGCATAAATATCTGAAATCCTACTTGATGGCAAAGTTAGACGGGTCTTGATCTCGTCGATGCTTAGTGGGAATGGGGGCTGGCTGCCCATCACCCGCAAGGGCTGCGGTTTTCTCCAGGGATTCCCTCAATCGCTTGGCTGCGTAGATAGACATGTCTCGTGGTACATTAATGCGATCGCGCAAATATCGGAGAGCGACATCAGATCCCGATGGAGGTACACAGTCTTCTCCTGTCATCATGTGTGTTAAAGCACAACGTAGCGCTAGATCGAACAATTTATCATCTAAGGGGTTGACTCGAATAATATTGATCCGATGATCGATTGTTCGTTTAAGAGCTTCCATGCGGGAGTTTTCCGGCTCTGGATAAGTAACATCTGGTAGCCCGAACCAGGGGCCGTTATCCACTCGCGCTTTATTGAGAAACATCTGGGTTTCGCCGTTTTCCCAACAGCCCCCCATCTGGGGCGGCAAATCATGTGCGTGGGTGTGAAAGTCGCTCTGAGTACCGCAGTAGGTCGGTCGGCTTTCCATTGCCGCAAACCATGCGCTCAAACGAGGGTTTTCCTCCCGCAGTGAGTAGCCTTTGTAGTAGTAAAGGCTCGCATTCATCCGTTCGAGATATGGCGTAAAAATGACATCGACGATGCCGAAGCTATCTAGAAAATAAGGGCTTGGGGTGCTACCCAGAGCCTCTTCTACCCTAGCCACCACTCCGATAAATTGTTCTCGGTTGCGTTGTTCTTGTTGAAAGGAATCGGTTCTAGAGCATAGCCAAGCGCACCAGGCTCTAAATAAAAGTCGTTCTAATTGACGTAGAGTCAGCACCGTGCGGTCTTCCATCCCTTGGTTCAATGGAGCAAATACCTTTTCCAAAGCGATCAAAATGTCATCGCTTTCCTTAATAATCCGTCCATCTAGCTCGATCGCGGGGAGCATTCCTGATGGTACCTTACGTTTGTACCAACTTTCTTTCTCCCCATAGCAGAACATTGTCACTTTTTCGATGCGGTAGGGGATCTGTTTTTCCTCTAGCCATAACCAAACTTTTTGACAGTAAGGACACCAGGCGTGGTTATCGCGGTACAGCGTTACCCGCACATCAGATTCCGGCTGACCAAACAAGCGCAACCTGGCTCTAGCATTGGTGAGACCATTAACGGTATCTATTTGATAGTCCGTGAGGGTTTCTAGTTCTTCCCAGCTTAAGGGTGCGGTAGTCATAGGGGGAGTTGCGTAGGGCAATACTTAGGACAGTTCTATACTCTACAATATTTTCAATTACACCAAGGCTAAATTTAACCGATAGGTTCGCCCATCAATTCTTTCCATTTCTCTTTTAAGAAAAAGTTGAAGTGACGATACCACGCTCAAAGGTTTTGGCAATTTGGCATAACTTGTCTCTGAATTGCCGTTTAAATGAGATATCAACAGAACAGACGCAAATCGCCAGTTGTTGACCCAACGCTGTAGAAGAACTCAACAGACCACCTACAGCGCTCCGTCATCGCTTCTCTACAACTGGCTAGTAATGTACTAGAAAATACATAGTAAATGTGCAATGGCAATGCCTGTGGTCGTAAACTACGCTCTTTTCCTACTTAAATTTTGCTAAATTTTTGAGAGGAAAGTTCATCAGACACTTTTTTTAGTTCTGGTTCAACTACTGTCAAATGTTGCTCCAAAATTGCCAAATTCCGAATGTTGGACTTATAGAAAGCATCAAACAAATCACCCACTAAAGGCACAGTACCAACGACTGTTTCCAAACCTACATTAAAAATCATTTTGGCTAAGTCTTCACGCGGGATGCCAAACCGAGTAGCTAAAAATATAATGTAAGCTGAAAACGCTGTACTGATTAAATCACCAGCACCTGGAACTAGACCAATGATTGGGTCTATTCCAATGCGAAAACCTGTCAAAGGGATACGTATTGATGTATCCATCAGACGGCTGAGTTTGCGGATGCGATTTAGAGTTGCAAGGCGTTTGGCAGCGTCCATAATTGACCATATTTACACTACTTTTAAATTGCACCATTTTTAGTTCTTTGTCTTGTACCGTTAGAAATAACAAGTAGGAATAAAAATCCTGAATACTGCCTAAAAAAGCATTATAACTAATTAGCCAGACATGATATAAGACGTTTTCTCCATGAGTTTGCATACTCTCTAATATCTCTGCCGCCCAGTCATCTTTACCCTCCGTACCAATGCATAGATATATTGCAAATCCAGGAAGGTGAGGGCGTGTTCGTGTATTCGTAGGTGCAGATAAACAGCAAGTTCCTGCCAGCACAAACCGACACTTACTGCTTTGATAGCCGTTTGCAATTGAATCGAGTACAGACCTTCTTAGAGGCACGGCAATGCCGTGTTTTTACCCGCTGACTTTACTCCAAACATATTTTTGGCAGGTTTCGCAGGCGGCTTTTGCTTCCTCTGTTTGCGGATTGGTGAAGATGGGATGGTAACGCAACCTGTCACAACAGACTTGCAACCATGCACGCCAGCCACCCGGCCACAACCGCACTGTGCGGTCTTCACCGCCACTGACAATCGTCTGCCCATCCTGGCTAATGGCGACAGAATTGACCTCATCCTGATGACCACGGAAGGGTTCAGCCAAGGGCAGACCTTGGAAATTCCACAACCGCACTGTGCCGTCTTCACCGCCACTGACAATCGTCTGCCCATCCGGGCTAATGGCGACAGAATTGACCTCACCCTGATGACCACGGAAAGGAGTTAAGACCTCCATCGCTTGTTGCAGGCTATTCTGAACTGGAGCGAGAATTTGCTTGGGCAATCTCTCGATATTCTCACCTATTGCTTGTATTGCCATAACTGAAGCTGTGAGAGGTTGGAAAGGGAGTATTTTCTTGATAGTTGCTGTTTTCTCCAGCAAGAAGGCTTCATGGCTTACTCTGAGAGCAACTTGTCGTTCATTACTCCGTTCTGTTTCATAAGCAACACTGCGCTGATAAAATTTCTGGGCTTGAGGTGATAAATCAGGCTTTAACTTTTCCCAATTTTTTTGCACCTCTGCTAACAATCCTCTTGGTATGAGGTATTTTTCATCTTCTTTTTTGTGCAACCATTCTCGCAAAGCATCTGCTAATCTATCATTCAACCGCCGCAAATCTCGGTCTTGTTGTCGCCATTGGGCAAACCTCTCCCAACCCTCAATTAAGGCTTCATGGGCTAAATCAATCCAAGCTTTTCCTTGTTCATCTTTCCCTGCTACCAGCAAACGTCCTTTCACTAATACTTCATCTAGCAATTCATTTAATGCTTGCTGCTGTTCTTGGTCATTACCAGCAATGGCTAACAGTTCAGCTTTTGGTTGGCGCTGTCGTGTATCCTTTTCTCCCTCTCCCGTTCGCAATAAGCGCAGGAAAATTTGCTCAATCCAGTCCTTCTCCTGTTCATTTCGTTCTTGAGTCGGGGAATCCTGCTGATAATCTTCGTAAAAATAAACATTTTCTGCATGAAAATTCAGCGCCCCTGTCAATCCTTGGAAGTTTTCATACTGTTCTAGGGTGAGCTGATGCTTGTGTTGGTCGCGTTTTTCCCAAAGTCTAGTTAAAGCAAACTCCATCAACGGCAAGTATCCCGGTTCTTTACCAACATCTTCTAAAATTTTCAGTAATAGTCCTTCTTCAACACTATGACCTTGAAGTTTTGCAGGTTCGGTTATTGTCTCTTTTAAATCAACTCCAGTTATACGCGGCATCAAAACAAGCTGATTTTCAATTAATTTATTTAAAGACGGATAATCTAAACATGATTCGAGAAAATCCGATCGCATCGTAATCACAACTTTTAACCGCGAATCGGTCATCTCTCCTACCTGAGTCAGCAATTCAATAAATCTCTGCTTTTGTTCAGCAACAGAGACAGTAAATAATTCCTCAAACTGGTCTACTACCAATAAAAATTTTTCTGCACCTGTGAGATGCTCCAGAATTACAGGTAAAGGATTTGGTTCTTTAGTAATCAACTCCCAAAGCAATCTTTCTTTTCTCGCCCCTGAAAAAAATGCTTTCAGAACTCCTTTCAATTCTTGCAAAGGCTGAAATCCTGGCTTGATTGGTGGTAAAATTCGCCAGACATTACCATCTAATTCTGGAATCAAACCCGCCTGAACTACAGAAGATTTTCCACTCCCGGAAGCGCCAAGAATCGGAACAAAGGGATTTTGTGCCAATTTCCCCAGAATCTTCCTCACAACCTGCTTGCGCCCAAAGAAAAACTGTTTTTGTTCCGCTTCAAAGGCTTTTAAACCTTGGTAAGGACATTCTTCCTTTACCTCAAAGGTTTGAGCTTGTGTTTGATTTTTGTGGGTAATTAAAGTAATGGAACGCCCCCAACCCATGCGGATTGGTTCTTGTCCACTACCTTTGAGTTCTGTGGCAATTGTGTCAAAAAGGCGATCGCCTGTCACCTGTCCGCGATCGTTAGTGTTCTCTGCTGACAACCCAGCCAGCAAAGCTGTTGTAAAAATACTGTGTTGTTCGCTTTTTTTGGCATAAGCTTGTTGAAAACCTCTACAAGCAGCAATAAAGTAGTAATCGCGCTGTGAAATAAAGGCAGTAAGAGTTTTTTCGATGAGATTGCGTTCTAAAAATTCACCGCTATGACAGCAATCTAACAGCACTACTAGACTACTCAAGTCGGAGTCTCTAATTAAATTGTTCAGGCTCAGAAGACTAATCCCGCCTGTTTGTTCAATAATTTGCTTGCCTTGAGTGACAATTGTCAAGTCAGAGGTTGCTAGATATGCTTGTTGTGTTCCTAAGCTGTCAGATACGGTGATGCCATGCCCTGTGAAGTAAATTAGCGCTTCGTTTTTAACTGCTTGTTGTTGCAAAAGTGTTTTGAAAGCTTCAGCCAACTTATTTGTACTAACTTTCCCTTTGAGAACAGCGATATCCTCAAAATCACCATGCGTTTTTAGTAGCTGCGCGACTGCTTCGGCATCCGTAGCTGGTTTTGTGAGATTGGAAAGCTGATTTGTATAATCCGTAATGCCAACTACAAGCGCGTAACGAGCCATCTATACGTATTTAAATTGTCTGTTACAGAATAAGATAACTTAAATACACCTAAACTCTGAGGGCTTGATGTCGAACATAGAACGTTTAGTCTTTGAAGAAGACGGGGAAATCTATACAATTCTGTTCGAGTCAAAGGAAACGCTAACTGTTCCAGAAGTTGTCACACCGGAGGTTGATGAGGAGAAAGAATCCTACGGCTTTCGGGAAGAGGCATTTGTCAAGATTGAGGAAGTTCACCATCAAATTCGAGCTTATACCAAATATGCCATTGGCGCTTTTAAAAATTTAGGTGCTGCTGAAGTCGAAGAGGTGACTCTAAAGTTTGGTTTGAAGATAGGCGGAAAAACTGGTATCCCCTTCGTGACTGAAGGTTCGGCGGAGAGTAATTTTGAAATTGAGGTGAAGTGTAAGTTTCCTGAAAATAAGCAAAATTCCAGCACTTAAGGTTTTGCTTTGCCAAGGATAAGCTTTGTACCTTCAACTCTGCTAATAATTATGGAAGCAATGTCTCCTGCGGGTTACGCCTACACTTTTCACTCACCATAATTCACCCTTGAATCTTGGCTGTTGCTATTCAAAGCACGAACTTCCGAGTTAAAAAAGAGAGTAATTGCCTTTTACTCACGATCGTTCACCTTTGGATCTCGGACGTTGCTGTTCATAGCTTCAAGTTTCGTGTTCTTATCTCGAACTTCCGTGTTCTGAGGTTGAAGCTTCGAGTTCAGAACTCGGAACGTCGAGCAATTTACTCCAACATCCGAGTTCTGAGCTTCAACATTGCACCTTAGAAGTGGGATTGCCGAGCTATTTTCTACAACGCTGCTGCTTGAGGCTTGGATTTCCGAGATTTACGGGCGAACCTTTGCCCCATTTCCTCAACTACTCCATCTAAACCAGCGCCTTGTCCGCTAGCTTTGGCATAGTTATACACCTGCAACGCGGCTGCATAAGCTTCACTACCCACTGCTGTAGATGTATCATCTAGCAACTCTTGTAATTGCGACAAAGACAGCAGTACTGGATACAAAGCTTCAAATAATTGTACGTCTTTCCGCATCTCATCGAGGTCAAACGATCGCGGCAAAAACTCTGGGTTCTGTGTCGCTACCTCCAATGCTTTACTGACAAAGGCGCGGCTTTTATCTCCCATCTTGGGTAAAGCTTTCCGCTCCTCGTTACTTAAATCAATCAAAAATGGTAATTTATCTTTAATGGTGGCGATCGCTTGCAACACAGCATCTCTATCTGATTGCGCTAGTGTTGCACTAATTGAGGTTGTGGACATAGAAATTAGTCTCCAGTATGTTGCTTAATTTTAGAGTGCCCACATATACCAGTTAAATTTAAATAACACCAATAAAAATTCCAAGGTCAAAAGGTGAGCTTTGTCAAAGTGCGGGTTACGCCTAAACTTTTCACTCACCATAATTTACCCTTGGATCTCGGCTGTTGCAGTTGTGAACATAAAGTTCCGAGTTTTGAGCATGAACTTCCAAGTTTTAAAAGAGAAAACTGGAGTTCTGAGCCTAAATGGAGAAGATAATAAGTCTCTTTTTTGTGTTCTCCTTTCTTTACTTACTGCCTTTATAGCCGTTTGCAATTGAGTCGAGTGCAGAACTTCTTAGAGGCACAGCAATGCCTTGTTTTTACTCGCTTACTTTACTCCAAACATATTTTTGGCAGGTTTCGCAGGCGGCTTTTGCTTCCTCTGTTTGCGGATTGGTGAAGACGGGATGGTAACGTAACCTGTCACAACAAACTTGCAACCATGCACGCCAGTCACCGCGCCACAAACGCACAGTGCCATCTTCACCGCCGCTAACAATCGTCTGCCCATCGGTGCTAATGGCGACAGAATAAATCCAACCCTCATGACCGCGTAAAGGTTCAGCTAAGGGAAGACCTTGCAGGTTCCACAACCGCACAGTGCCGTCATCACCGCCACTAACAATCGTCTGCCCATCGGCGCTAATGGCGACAGAATAGACCCAACCTTTATGACCGCGCAAAGGTTCAGCCAAGGGAAGACCTTGCAGATTCCATAACCGCACAGCGCCATCAGTACCACCACTTACAATCGTCTGCCCATCAGCGCTAATGGCAACAGAATTGACAAAACCCTGATGACCGCGCAAAGGTTCAGCTAAGGCAAGACCCTGACGATTCCACAACCTTACCGTGCCGTCATCACCGCCACTAACAATCGTCTGCCCATCGGCACTGATGGCGACAGAATTGACATAACCCTGATGACCATACAAAGGTTCAGCTAAGGCAAGACCATGCAGGTTCCACAAACGCACCGTACCGTCACTACCACCGCTGACAATCGTCTGACCATCGGCGCTAATGGCGACAGAATAGACCCAACCCTGATGACCGCGCAAAGGTTTCGCTGAGGGAAGACCTTGGTGATTCCGCAACTGCACCGTGCCGTCAGTACCGCCACTGACAATCGTCTGACCATCGGTGCTAATGGCGACAGAATAGACCCAACCCTTATGACCGCGCAAAGGTTTCGCTGAGGGAAGACCTTGGTGGTTCCAAAACCGCACTGTGCCGTCAGTACTACCACTAACAATTGTTTGACCATGAGCGCTGATAGCGACAGACCTCACATTGCCTTCATGACCGCGCAAAGGTTCGGCTAAAGAAAGACCTTGGCGATTCCACAACTGCACAGTACCGCCATCACTGCCACTGACAATCGTCTGCCCATCGGTGCTGATAGCGACAGAAGAGACATTACCCTGATGACCGCGCAAAGGTTCAGCCAAGGAAAGACCTTGGCGATTCCACAACCGCACTGTACCATCAGCACCGCCACTGATAATCGTCTGTCCATTGGCGCTGATGGCTACAGACTTCACATTTCCCTCATGACCATACAAAGGTTCAGCCAAGAGAAGACCTTGGGAATTCCACAACCGCACCATACCGTCGGCACCACCACTGACAATCGTCTGCCCATCGGCACTGATGGCGACAGAAAAGACATCATTTTTATCCCCACGTAATGGTTTAGCTAAGGGAAGACCTTGGCGGTTCCACAACCGCACCATACCGTCGGCACCACCACTGACAATCGTCTGCCCATCAGCGCTGATGGCGACAGAAGAGACATTACCCCGATGACCGCGCAAAGGTTCAGCTAAGGGAAGACCTTGGTAATTCCACAACCGTACAGTACCGTCAGCACCGCCACTGACAATCGTCTGCCCATCGGCACTGATGGCGACAGAATTAACATTACCCTGATGACCGCGCAAAGGTTCAGCTAAGGGAAGACCTTGGTAATTCCAGAACCGCACTGTACCGTCAGCACCGCCACTGACAATCGTCTGCCCATCGGCACTGATGGCGACAGAATTAACATTACCCTGATGACCGCGCAAAGGTTCAGCTAAGGAAAGACCTTGGTAATTCCACAACCGTATAGTACCGTCAGCACCGCCACTGACAATCGTCTGCCCATCGGCGCTAATAGCGACAGAATTAACATTACCCTGATGACCACAAAAGGGAATTGAGACCCTTGCTTTATTCACCACCCGATTCAAACTGTTCTGAACTGATGCAAGAATCTGCTGGGGTAGTTTCTCTTGATTCTCCCCCATAGCTTGAATTGCCAAAACTAGACTATCTAGGGGTTGTAAGGGCAATAAATCGTCTACTCTAGCCGCTTTTTCTCGCAACTGGGATTCAGTAAGCGCCCTTTCCATCTCGGCAATCCGGTCTTTGTCATCGGCATCGCTGCGCTGGTAAAAATCCTCATCTTGTTGGAGTGATTGCAAATCGGGCTGCAATTGTTGCCAGGTATCTCTCACTTGGGCCAGCAATCCCTTTTGGATTAAATATTTGTCATCCGGCCTTTCGTTCAACCATTCCCGTCGGGTATTTTCTAATGTCTCGCTCAACGGTCGCAAGTCTCGGTCTTGTTGTCGCCACTGGGCAAACTGCTGCCAACTTTCAATTAAAGCTTCATGGGCTAAATTAATCCAGACTTCTCCTTTTTCATCTTTCTCAGAAACTAATAAGCGTCCCTTAACCAATCCTGCTTCACCATCTAGCAACTCACTAAGTTGTTGCCGTTGATTGGCATCATCACCTGCAATATTTAATAATGTAGCTTTGGGTTGGCGCTGTCGGGTATCCTTTTCTCCCTCTCCCGTTCCCACTAACCGCAGAAAAATCTGCTTCATCCATTCCTTTTCTTGCTGACTGCGTTCTTGAGTTGGGTATTCTTTCTCATAATCTTGGTAGTGATAAACATTTTCTGCATGGAGATTTAACACCGCAGTTAATCCTCCCAAGTTCTCATACTCTTCTTGGGTGAGTTGATGTTTCTTTTGCTCGCGTTTCTCCCAGAGTTTAGTTAAGGCAAACTCTAACAATGGCAAATTCCCTAGTTCTTGTTGAAGATTTTGGAGAATTTTTAATGCTCCTGCTTCTTCAACACTATGAACCTGAAGCTGGGCAGGTTTGGCGATCGTCTCCTTGAAATCAACTCCAGTTAAAGGCGGTATAACAACTACTGGGGTTTGAATCAGGTGAGTTAGAGAAGGATTATCTAAACAGGATTGAAGAAAATCACCTCGCATAGTAATTACAACTGCTAACCGCGAATCATGAATTTCTACTACCCCAGTTAGTAGTTCAATAAATCTCTGCCGTTCTTCCTTATCTATACAAACTGTAAATACTTTCTCAAATTCATCTACCACCAGCAAAAATTTTTCTGTGCTGGCCAAAGCCTCTGCATCATCAATAGGTTTAGTCAGGCTGCCGAAACTGTTGTCATTCTGAGCAATTTCAACCACAAGGGCGTATTGTATCATCTTGTTTTGTTAAAACTATTGAGAAAATTACCTCTGTGCTTTAAAATACCCAAATTAACGAGTTATTTACCCACTAGAGTTAAAAACTCTAGATTTAAAGTTCAAGTAGCAGTTGAGTAACACGCAGTAGAAGCACAATATTAAAGTCTTAGTGACTGGGATAAGCTCTATACTTTGTAGTTCAGTAGTAATTACGTGAGCGATGTCTAAGAGGTTGTTTGAAAAGTGGTTAGCTGTGATTTTCAGCACATCTTGATCCCCCCTAGCCCCCCTTAAAAAGGGGGGAAAACTTCTTAAAGTCCCCCTTTTTAAGGGGGATTTAGGGGGATCTAAAACTTTTTGCTACCAACAACAGGACTTTTCAAACATCCTCTAAGGGTGGGCTACGACCAGTTAGAAAATTTCAGCTTAAATTGACACCAACGGGCATTACCGTGCCACTACCTTGAGAAAAATCTCACATCGCGCTAGTCTTCATTGACGTAACTGCACGCTGTAACATTAGGCGATGACAAATCAACTCTCTTTGAAAATTCCCTCTTGCACTTGGAGCCGTCCCATCGGCTTAGGCTGGGATAAACCTTATACAGTCCGTTATGCAAGTAATATTGATGATGGCCCTTGGCATGGTATGCCTTTAGGCGGCTTTGGTGCAGGTTGCATCGGTCGTTCTTCACGAGGAGACTTTAACCTGTGGCACATCGACGGCGGTGAGCATACCTTCAAAAACATTCCCGCTTGTCAGTTCAGTGTGTTTGAATCCAATAGCACATCTTCCCAAACCTACGTTTTATCTACGCAAGCGCCCGATGATGGCACTCTCAAAGCTTGGCAATGGTATCCGACATCTCCCGACACAGAGGGAACGGGCGATTATCACGCGCTATATCCACGTAGCTGGTTTGTATATAAAAATATATTTCAAGCACAGTTGACTTGTGAGCAATTTTCCCCAATCTGGGCAGGTAATTACCAAGAAACTAGCTACCCTGTGGCAATATTCCTCTGGAATGCTCATAATCCCACAGATGCACCGATTACTCTCAGCATTATGCTGACTTGGCAAAATGTGGTGGGCTGGTTTACAAATGCTCTCAAATCTCCCGAAGTGCAGGTACGCGATGATGGTAGTCCGGTTTATGAATACCAACCGCGCTGGGGCGAAAGTCAAGGAAACTACAACCAGATAGTTGAAAATACACAACAGTTTGGCTGTGTTTTAGGTCGGGTTGGTAGTAATGAACCTTTGCAAGAAGGTGACGGAACTTGGTGTATTGCGACGCTGAAACATCCCCAAGTGGAAGTATTTCATCATAGCCGCTGGAATCCTGAAGGTACGGGTGATGAGGTATGGCAAAGCTTTGCCCAAGATGGCTCTTTGCCCAATTATGTTGATACTACTCCAGCAACAGAGAATACACAAATCGGGGCTGCGATCGCACTTCGTTTTACTCTCCAACCAGGCGAAACTCTCGAAATCCCCTTTGTCGTCGCTTGGGATTTGCCCATCACAGAATTTGCCGCCGGAGTTAACTATTACCGCAGATATACAGATTTTTTTGGTAAAGATGGAAACAACGCCTGGGCGATCGCATCCACTGCGTTACAAGAATACCAAACCTGGCGATCGCAAATTCAAAGTTGGCAAAAACCAATTCTCGACCGCGAAGATTTACCCAACTGGTTTAAAATGGCTCTATTTAATGAGCTTTATGACCTCACCAGCGGCGGTACTCTCTGGAGTGCGGCATCAGAACTTAACCCCATCGGTCAGTTTGCGGTGCTGGAGTGCCTAGATTACCGTTGGTATGAAAGCCTAGATGTGCGGTTGTATGGTTCTTTTGCCCTGCTGATGCTGTTTCCAGAATTAGAAAAGTCGGTGATTCGGGCATTTGCACGGGCGATTCCGCAAGGCGATGATACTCCCCGAATAATTGGCTATTACATGACAATTAAGGCCGAAAGCCCGATTGCAGTTCGTAAAGTTGCAGGTGCAACACCCCACGATTTAGGCGCACCGAACGAACACGTTTGGGAGAAAACCAACTATACCAGCTATCAAGACTGTAATTTATGGAAAGATTTAGGTAGTGATTTTGTCTTGCAAGTATACCGTGATTTTCTGCTCACGGGTGCTGACGATGTGGAATTCCTGGCAGATTGCTGGAATGCGATCGTTCAAACCCTCGACTACCTGAAAACTTTTGACCTCGACGGCGATGGGATTCCTGAAAATTCTGGCGCACCCGATCAAACTTTTGATGATTGGCGATTACAAGGTGTTAGCGCCTATTGTGGTGGGTTGTGGTTAGCGGCGTTAGAAGCTGCGATCGCAATCAGCGATATTTTATTAACTCACAACCTTGGCGATCTTGGCGTCTTGGCGGTTCAAAAATCCACTTATGAAACTTGGTTACAACAATCTCTTCCTATTTACCAAGAAAAACTCTGGAATGGGGAATATTACCGACTGGATAGTAAAAGTGGTTCCGATGTGGTAATGGCAGATCAATTGTGCGGACAATTTTACGCTCGTCTACTGGATTTACCTGATATTGTACCGAGCGATCGCGCCCTATCTGCCCTGAAAACAGTTTATAACGCTTGCTTTTTGAAATTCTGTAATGGTGAGTTTGGTGCTGCTAATGGTGTTCGTCGTGATGGTTCACCAGAAAATCCCAAAGCTACTCATCCCTTAGAAGTTTGGACGGGGATAAATTTTGGGCTGGCGGCTTTTCTGGTGCAGATGGGAATGAAAGATGAAGCGTTGAGGTTGACGCAAGCTGTGGTGCAGCAAATTTATGAAAATGGTCTGCAATTTCGCACGCCAGAAGCTATCACCGCAACTGGTACTTTCCGCGCTAGCACTTACCTGCGGCCAATGGCAATTTGGGGGATTTACTTAGTTATTAATTGATTGACTATCAAAGGGGTTCTCGTTTTGATACAACACACGTAGATGTCATTGGTGTCAACTTAAGCTGAAATCTCCTGATTGTATAAGTTTTGCCCCTAGTCCCTCTCCCAAAATTAGCAAAAGGAAGCAAATACTCCAGTTCCCCTTCTCTCATATTGGGAGAAGGGGCTAGGGGATGAGGGCAACCCTAGAAGCTTACTCTTAACTAACTTCTACCTTAAGTTGACACCTATGACAGATGTGCGTCCCTGCCGAATTTAACCTGCCTTCATCTGGAAAAGCAAAATTTAGATTTGCGATTTTATTTTCCGAGTATTTCCGGAAGCGAAGGAAAATTTCAGTAATGGTAAGAGTTGAAGCATTGAGAATTTAAGACTAATGTTTCAAAAAATGCAAATATTACTAGCTTTAGCTATAAATATTGCTGATAGTTCCCAGACTACGTTCACAATCAAAAGCTAGGTTATGACGTGCCTATTACTTTACTCAACAGCAAAGTTCATCAGATTGTGGCGCTCTGTGTTTGGCAATGATTAGCCAACACTGGTGCATACGCTTAAACCTCTACAGCCTGCGTAACTTAACGCCAGAAAATCTTACAGGTGTATTTCACTAGCCTTTATTAGAAGCAGCCCAAACTTGCAGAATGTGAAGCGTTATCAGTGAGGACTAGTTTTAACTAAGGTGGACTCATACTATAACCCTTGGATAGCTCATTGTCAAGTAATTCATTGTGTAGTTGTCTGGAGAGATAAAGGCGATCGCATATTGATTTTTGAGCTTCTACCACCATTTAGCCCAATTGCTACTACATCTGTAATCTTAATTTTTTAAATCTGTTAGATATTCAGACATTAGAGAAATCACTGCTAAATCAACTTCATAATATTATGTGTTAATTAGCTTTATCTCTATTCTCAAATTCTCTAATATTGTACAAACTTAGCCTAATATTTTATTGAATAAAGGTGTCCATTCGCGGATATTTTTATTGACTCCGCTAACGAGCATTAGAATTATCTATATATATTATTAACCAGGACTTTTATTTAAAGTTTGGGTTTATTTATGATTACTATCCAAGCATTATAAATATTCACTAGCGGTTTACAGCAGTTTTATTTAGATACGCTAAAGCTGTAGCTTTTGCCAACCAATAAATACAAGGCTAATAAGTATTATTGTCTAATCGAACTTATTGAAAAAATAGGTTCAATACTATGGCTGGCAATGGTTTTATTACCAATTTACTAATATTTTTATCGAGTTGTTTTACATTCTAGTTAATGGTACTATTTTCTAGTGACTCGATAATAATAAAGGTTTTAAAATGATATCGGGTGAGGGGTAACACCCCTCAAGAATTAGCCAAAGGGGACAAAACTAAAAGCTGCACAATCCACAAGTAAGTATCTGAATACATTCAGTAAATTTGACCTATAAATATACTAAATTAGCAGATGACGTTAACGGCAAAAAATAGTATAGATCCGAATGGTGCTAGTAACGCTCAAAGATAAATATATTTTTTCTGTTAGTCTAAAAAAATATGCAAACTTCCCGGAAATTGCCTAATTCAACAGTAGTAAGAAATATAAGCGTGTGAACCAAGAAAATTTATTTACTTATGGATTTTTATCTCTTGTAAACATCTAACACCGCTCTATTGCTGATAATTTGCCACAAGCAATTCAACCTTTTCAAAAAGGCTAGTGCAGTCTGTACGCCTTAATTGAAACACCAACAATCACAACAAAAGAAAATAGTTTACTTCATCCAGGATAACTAAACACTATGATGAATCAAGACATTGCTGGTATTAGTAGTAACTTAGACAAGACAGTGAAAGCTCAACAATTTGACAAAGTAGTTGAGGCAATTCTTGCTGGAAAGTATTCCTGGGCATGTGTTTTAATGCTACGATTTGGTGGTTATAATCCTCTCCATTACATTCCATATCGCACCTACAATCGATTGCTCAAAGAAAACTCGCAAGCCGATAGGACAAAACAACAGCAAACTGAAAATCTAAAAATGCTGAAACACGCTCATGATTCTCGGTCTGAGAATAATGTGTCATCAAGCTGCTTAAGCAAAATTAAAGACATAGCTTATCTAGAAGTAGCTAGAAAGCAAAAAGCATAAATCCTTGGTGAGAGTTTAGACCAGAGATTGACATAGTAAATTAACGAACATCAATCAAGTAAATCGCCATTAAAACCAGAAAATGTTCAAGACGTTTCCTTGAAATCCTGTGGATTCAATTAAAAAGTATTTGGAATCAATAGATTCTGCTCTAGAGTTGATTGATTATCTGAAAGCCTGCGATGCTAATTTAAAATTTATAGCATGGCAGGTTTTCTATCGCAGTCATTAATTTCATAGATTTGGCAAAAATCTGCCAAAATGGCAAATATATATTAATGATATTGGTAAACTAATAACAACTACAACTTAAACCAAAATAGAGGTGATTTGGCAAGCAAGTTAATTTAAAAAATAAAATCAACGATTAGTTCTAACTATGAGATAAATCAAACTGATTACAAAAGTAGTCAGCATTTCATGGAGTAAATAACTCCTAGACCAAGACCAATAATCCAACTGTTACTACTGGTGGTTCTTTTTCTGAGAAAGTCTGAGCAAAGAAAATTTGGGAAGGTGGATTCCCCCAAGCCAAATTTTACACAGCTTTCACTGACTGCAGACGGTGCGAGTAATGCCGATCAAACTTTCTATCCTGTGGTTGATGTTGCTTTAGTTAATAAAGCAAACGCTTAACATCAATTTTAGGAACGGAAATAGAAAAGTTACGGTGAAATTGTTGTCCTTGGCTGGTAGAACTAGTAGCTCATACGCTTCTCTTTCGACTATTGTAATCCTAGTCCTCCCAACCGGGATTATCTTTAGTTTCTAAACTTTCAATTTATATAACACTACTGGAAGTTCAAAACTTGAATAGCTTCCAGTTTTTTATCTGTATATAAAAAGAAATAAGGTAGGCAATTTGCCCACCTTATTTTTTGTGCATAATACATATCTGGTGAAATTAATCTCGAACCTTTGTAGAGAGGTAGCACCGCTACGTCTCTACATTCTTTTTGACTTCTATGTTTAATAATTGGTTAATTCAAAAAGGAATTAAACCTTAGCTAATTCTGGAGTAGGACTCTTGCTGTTGCGAATTGCTGTAATAGCCTCAGCATAATCTTTAGCATTAAACACAGCTGAACCGGCGACGATCGCATTGGCTCCCGCTTCCAAAACTTGCCAGGTATTATTTGCCTTCAGTCCCCCATCCACTTCAATCCAGGGGTCAAGACCGCGTTCATCACACATTTGGCGCAGCTTGCGGATTTTGGGTAACACACCAGGGATAAAGCTTTGACCACCAAAACCAGGGTTGACGCTCATAATTAGTACTAAATCGCACAAATCTAGAACGTATTCAATTAGCTCTAGAGGGCTACCAGGATTAAGTACAACTCCAGCTTTCTTACCAAGCTCTTTAATTTGCCCCAAGGTGCGGTGTAGGTGTGGAGAAGCATTATGTTCGCAGTGTACGGAGATAATATCAGCACCCGCTTTAGCAAATCCTTCTACATACTTTTCTGGTTCCACAATCATCAAGTGGACATCCAAGGGCTTGGTCGTAACCGGACGAATCGCCTCCACAATCAGAGGGCCTATCGTAATATTAGGTACAAAACGACCGTCCATTACATCAACATGAATCCAATCTGCTCCGGCTGCGTCTACGGCGCGAATTTCGTCACCCAGACGGCTAAAATCGGCTGATAGGATAGATGGAGAAATTACAATGGGCTTTTGAGATAGGTTTTGGGTCATGGCTAGTGGGTTTTTAAGCGTCCTCGTCTGTAAGCATTGTAACAAAACATTGAGCAAGACTCATAAGTTTGATCCCGATCTTTTTGCAGGAGTAGAGAGCAGAGGGAGAATAATAACTCCGAATTCCTAGCTCCTAACTCCTAACTTTTGACCAATGACTAATGACCAATGACTAATGACAAATAACAAATGACTAAAAAACTAACCTGGATAATTTGGGGATTAACTGCTTCTTGTCTGAGTGCGCCGGTAATTGCTTCAGTTTTAGAATCTGCTTTGGGAACTAACGGTATTGATGCTCTGAAGTTACACCAAGCTCCTTATAATTTAATCGGTCGCAAGATTGCTATTGGTCAAGTGGAAATTGGTCGGCCGGGAATGTTTGGGTGGGATAAGGCGGTGTCTAAAAATCGTGCCATATCTTTAGCAGCGGTTTTCTTACGCAATGGCCCAGCTAAGTCTAATAATGGTGTTGACCCCCACGCCTACAATGTCGCTGGTGTGATGGTGAGTCAAGACAAAGCTTTGCCAGGAGTTGCGCCGGGAGCGCGATTGTATTCATCGGCGGTGGGTTCCACTAAAAACATGGGTCAGCCAGAGGAGTGCTTATCGGCACAGCACATAGCGCTCCAAAATGGTGGCGATGTCCGTGCGATTAACTTTAGCTTTGGGGAACCTCTGAGCCGCGATCCTCGACCGGAAGCTACTTTAGACGGCAATGCTTTATTAACTTTATGTGTTGACTGGTCTAGTCGCGCTCATGATGTTTTGTATGCGATCGCAGGCAACCAGGGTAAGGGCGGTATTCCTATTCCTACAGATAATTTTAACGGAATAAACGTGGCTTTTTCATCCCGCCGAGGGGGGGTTTTTAACAAAGTAGACGTGGCTAATCTGGCGGGTGTTAACCAAGGGGTGAATCAAAGACTAGCTGGAAAGGAATTTGACCTTGATGGGCGTCGCGCTATCAGTTTAGTTGCTCCTGGTAATAATATTCCTTTGCTCAATCCAGATGGCAAATTGAACAAGGTTACAGGTACTAGTTTTGCCGCGCCTCAAGTTACGGCTACCGTTGCTCTATTGCAGGAACTTGCAGACCGACAGATGCGGACAAAACAACCTCACTGGAGCATTGATTCTCGGCGTCATCAAGTGATGAAAGCTGTATTGCTGAATTCAGCAGACAAACTTCTAGATAGCGGCAATGGCTTAAAGTTGGGAATGACTCGGACGCTAATTGATAAACAAAATCAAAACTGGCTAGATTCTGATGCTTATAAAGATCCAAAGATTCCCTTAGATGCTCAAATGGGAGCGGGTCATTTAAATGTATTTCGCGCTTATCAGCAATTTAATGCTGGTCAATGGCAAGCATCAGCTGCGGTGTCGGCTATTGGTTGGGATTATCGTACAGTTGATGTTGGAGCATTTGTTGACTATACATTAGCAAAACCGTTAAAGCAGGGGAGTTTTGTTGCTGTCACTTTGAGTTGGGATCGATTGGTAGAACTCAACGATAAAAATAAAAACCAGCAATACGATCTAGGCGAAAATTTTCGCGATCGCGGCTTAAATAATCTCGACCTATACTTAGTAAAAGCTGATGCTCAAAATTCAGATGCTGGTGCTGTTTGCTCCTCAATCAGCCAAATTGATAGTGTAGAACATATTTTTTGCCCCGTTACTGCTACTGGCAATTACAAAATCCGCGTCCAGTTTCGTCAAAAGTTGAATGAAGCGACTCAACCCTACAGTTTAGCTTGGTGGAGTGTACCTATTAATTGAAATAGGTTAACAAATATCTGTGTAACAGCGTTTTTCTCGTTCCCACGCTCCGTATGGGAACGAGATTTCCTGCCTCTGAGAAACCTTATTCGATCTATAAAAACCTCACAGAAGTAGTTATTTTATGATTACGTAGCTTACAATACGTTTATACGTAAAGATAAAAATTCTTATAAATCAAAATTTTTTATAACTCGTCTGTATAGCCGTCTCAATAAAGAATTAGCAACTCTACATGTTGTGTTTAATTACTCTGAGCTACTAATTTGCTGTTACGAAAACTGTAACAGTCCCATTTTTCTATTGGAGTAAATGCAATAGTTAATCATTGACACAGTATCTGCGTCAACTCTGAGCACAAATCGGGAATCTTTGGCAAGTGAGGTAGCAGAATGAATCGCCATAAATTGAGTGATGCAAAAGAAAATTTCCTGCAAAGACGTTACGGTGTTAGTCTAGGCAGACGTTATGCTCTGGCAGCTGCAAGTGTCGTTTTATTCAGTGTATTAGGGTGTTCTCAAGTCGATAGTAATAAAAGTGCCCTTGCGCAATCTAGTTTACCTCAGTCAGAAACTCCATTGCAAAAAAAAACAGCCAACATTGATACAAAAATAGTTGAGTCTAGCAATAAGTTTGGCTTCAAACTATTTTCAGAAGTTCTCAAAGATGAAAAAGGTGAGAAGAATATTTTTATCTCACCTTCGAGTGTTGCGATCGCTCTTGCTATGACTTATAACGGTGCTAGCGGTTCGACTCAACAAGCAATGGCAAAAACCCTAGAATTCCAGGGGATGAATCTACCAGAAATCAACTCTTCTTATGCGGCGGTATTAAAACAGCTTTTAGACAATTCGGATACGAAAGTGCAATTAAAAATTGCTAACTCACTTTGGGCAAATCAAGATGTTAGCTTTGCACCAGACTTTCTCAAGAGAAGCCAGGACTTCTATCAAGCCAAAGTCAGTAATTTAAACTTTCAAGATGCTGCCGCATCTAGTATTATCAATAACTGGGTCAAAGAAAATACTAACGGCAAAATCACTAAAATAGTTGAAAATATTGAACCAAATCAGGTATTATTTCTGATTAATGCCATATATTTTAAAGGTAATTGGAGTAACGAGTTTGACAAAAAAGAAACTGCTCCATACCCTTTTTACATCACATCTAACAGGCAAAAACAACACCCAATGATGTCACAAGAGGGTGATTATAAATACTATGAAAGCGAAAATTTTCAGGCAGTTAGTTTACCTTATGGTAAAGATGGTAAGGTCAGTTTTTATATCTTCCTACCCAAACAAAACTCTAACCTCAAAGCATTCTATCAAAACTTGAATGTTGAGAACTGGGAAAAATGGATGACTCAGTTCAACAATCAAAAAGGGTTTATTCGCCTACCCCGCTTCAAAACAGATTACGAGATTACACTCAATGATGCTTTAAAAACTTTAGGTATGGGGGAGGCTTTCAGCAACAAAGCCGATTTTTCTGGTATGGGTAAAGATTTTGCCATTAGCCAAGTTAAGCATAAAACTTTTGTTGAAGTGAACGAAGAAGGCACCGAAGCGGCTGCGGCTACTTCAGTGGAAATAGTACCAACATCATTGAGACAAGAACCAGAACCATTCCGAATGATTGTCGATCGTCCCTTCTTCTGTGCTATTCGGGATAATCAGACGGGAAACATTTTGTTTATGGGTTCAATTATCGAACCACAATGAGGATGTAGGAGGGATTGAAGACTTCATTTTTTTAAAAGAGAACTTCTAAAAAATAAAATTTTCAGTGAATATAAATGATTAATTTACATTCACTATATGTGCGGATAATAATTTTTATAAGTCATTATCCGTAAAGGGAACTATGGATGGTGAAAATCTTTTTAGTGATGGAGAAAATTCTAACCTCGCGGTATAATCATCTGTTTGTGATAGTTCCAGTTCAATTGTTTGCTGCTCTTTTTCGTCAAAAAGCAAGTGAATTTGATAGCTTGTCCAGAATTGTTCTCCTAGTTCATCTTCTAAATCAAAAGGCTGTTCTTCATCACCCCATATATTCGACCAAAGGACTATTTGATTAGCCCGAAAATGGTTTTGACCTTTTATATCTCCAACTACAAAATATACTTCGATATTTAAATCAAATCCCAAATCATCGACTTCTGCCTCTGCTATCTGACAGCTAACGACAATTAAACTATCTGGGTTAATATCTACTACTTGCTGTTGGCGTTGTAATAATTCTTGAAATACAAAAGTAGGTAATAACTTTGAACTCTCCTCAAGTAAGTTTTTTTGAGTTTCTGGAGAATAACGAGTTTTTAATTCTTGCGTGATTAAATTTAAAATATCTTCACTAGCTAAATTGATAACTATCTGTTGATTTGCGGGATTAAGGAAACATCCTTGATTAAGATTAATGTGTTTTTTAATTGGCATAGTTCTCTAAAATCCTTTGAATGCGAACGGATAATTCACAAATCAAGCTCAAACAAAGGTAAGGAATAAATATTACTTTAGCTTCTATTCTAGATTTTTAGCAAGGCAATAAAACCATGACTAAAGTCACAGATCAAACATACACAAGATAAACAATAATTGTTAAATTAGTAATGATTTGCAATAATTGTCCAGTTAAAAGTTTCGATTTCTATCGGGGCTTGTGACTGATTTTTCTTACTCTTTCAGCAACATCGTTTTTTTATGTGTAGATTAATTGGCTATCTTGGTAACGCCATCCTCTTAGATGAGTTGCTGTATAAACAAGAGCATTCGCTCTACAAACAAAGTTACAGTCCTTTGGAATTAAAATCAGGAGTAGTTTGTGGAGACGGAGTAGGTGTAGGCTGGTACGACGAAGTGGGTAAACCCTTTATTTACCGAAATACTATCCCGCTGTGGAACGAGCCGAATCTGGAAGAGTTGAGCAGCTATGTACAATCCAGTTGTACTGTAGGCTATGTCCGATTAGCTGGAACAGGTGAATCGCTTGACATTAGCAATTGTCAGCCATTTCGTAGTGGGAAACTTTTGTTTGTGCATAATGGCGAGATATCAAACTTTCAACAAACTCTTTGTAGACCAATACGTGAGAGCCTTTCTGATTCCACTTACCGCCTGATTAAAGGCACGACTGACTCTGAACACATCTTCGCCCTACTAGTGGAAATATGGCAGTCGTCTCCAGACAGCACTCTGTTGTCAGCATTAAATGCCACACTTCAAAAATTGACTAAGTTGGCATCAGAACACGACACCAGCTTTAGTGCCAATGTAATTGTCAGCGATGGTCAAGCAGTTGCAGCAATTCGCTATGCTTATCGCACACAAGCCCCTACTCTTTATTGGTCTTGCGATCAACTCAAGCAGCCAAACCAAGTTATTGTTGCTTCTGAGCCTTTATCCAATCACCAAAATTGGACTGCTTTTGGGGAGCAAACTGCGCTATTTGTTGAAGCCCAGTCATTACAGCCAACAATTAGCCTGTTAGAGAGATTTGTTCCCATTGGGGTTTAAATAAGCATTGCGATTTTGTGGAAATTGAGCTTTTCTCTCTAAAGTTGGTGCGATGGTAGACAAGTATTGCTGTTACTTGTGCAAAAGGCAACAGTTGGAGGCAAGTCAGAGAGACAACATAAATCATCCGCCCTTTTAACTCCTTTGGGAGCTAGCGTCACCGATAGCGAACGCGAGTGCGTCTTGTAGAGAAGCGTTAGCGAGTCATCGGTGACGCAATCATCATTCCTTTAAGGCTTTCTTGTACTTTGTCCGCCACTATACCCATATAAGCATAAGCTGGAGCGATCGCATACTTACTTATAATTTCGTAAAAAATACCCTGTTGCCTGATTCAATCCAATTTCAATTACCCTGAATGACCAAAATAGTTTTATGATTCTCTACGAAAGCATATTTGAAATTATTCTAGGTCTACTACCAAAATATTCTCAAGCTGATTCTGGAACATGATAAATCACCTAAAGGTGATTCGTGCAATACTGGTTTTGAACCTTTTTCCAGGGTCAAATAAAGTACAGGGAGATGCAAAAGTATGGTTGAACACACATTTCACGACCAACTGAGTTTAGAAGAACAAGCTGAAAAACTCGGCAAGCAAGCAGTAAGCTTGGGTTTGATTCCCAGCTTTGTAGTGCATTACTTTCCTGATACCTGGGTATTTTATATACCCAATGAAACTCAATCGGAACCGCTAACACCAGAAGAGGCATACTTTCGTTTAAAGCAACTGGTTAAACAGTAGATATTTTAACGACAAATTTTTGAAGATAACGGCTAGACACTGCAATTGTTAAGTAACAGTAGTTATGGCGAAACCAGCAATTTTAACCGTCGATGACGATCCAGAAGTATTGCAAGCGGTGTCACGAGACTTGCGTCATCAATATGGCGATCGCTTCCGCATTGTCCGAGCAGATTCAGGTATTACGGCTCTGGATGTGGTGCAGCAACTAAAATTGCGGAATGAACCAGTTGCTTTATTTTTAGTGGATCAACGTATGCCCCAAATGGGAGGCGTGGAGTTCTTGGAACGAGCAAAAAGCATCTTTCCCGATGCGAAACGTGCCTTGTTGACGGCCTATGCAGATACAGATGCTGCTATAAAATCGATTAATAGTGCCAAACTTGATTATTACTTACTCAAGCCTTGGAATCCACCAGAAGAAAGATTATATCCGGTTTTAAATGATTTGCTAGATGACTGGCTAGCTGGATTCCGCCCACGCTTTGAAGGCATTCGAGTCATTGGTAATCGCTGGTCGCCTTTTTCACATCAGGTGAAAGACTTCCTAGCACGTAACCAGGTTCCATTTAAATGGTTAGATGTTGAACTGGAGCCGGATGCAGAAAAATTGGTGGAATACGCCCAAGCTGATTGTAGACAACAATTACCCTTGGTGCTGTTTCCCGATGGTTCCCGATTAATTCAACCATCTAATTTAGAGATTGCCGCCAAAATTGGACTGCAAACTCAGGCAGAGCGACCCTTCTATGACTTAGCGATCGTGGGTGCTGGCCCTGCCGGACTGGCAGCAGCAGTCTATGGTGCTTCTGAGGGATTGAGTACTGTCTTAATTGAGCGTGAAGCGCCAGGAGGACAAGCGGGTACGAGTTCGCGGATTGAGAACTATTTGGGGTTTCCTGTTGGTTTGAGTGGCAGCGATTTGGCAAGGCGGGGAGTCACCCAAGCGCGGCGATTTGGGGTAGAAATTCTCACTCCTCAAGTAGTAACTGGGGTTCGGCTGGAAGATCCTTATCGGGTTCTGCAATTGGCAGATGGTAGCGAGATTAGTTGCCATGCGCTTTTAGTTGCAACCGGCGTTTCCTACCGTTGGCTAAAGGTTCCAGGAGCCGAGAAGCTCACAGGAGCAGGAATTTATTACGGTGCTGCCATGACTGAAGCGATCGCTTGCACCAACGAAGAGGTTTACTTGGTAGGCGGGGCAAACTCTGCTGGACAGGCAGCAATGCATTTTTCTAAGTATGCCAGCAAAGTGATTATGTTAGTACGGGGTGAGTCATTAGCATCAAGTATGTCTCAATATTTGATTGACCAAATTGCTGCAACTGAAAATATCAAAGTTTGCACGGGTTGCAGCGTCGTGGAAGTAAAGGGAGAGGAACATTTAGAAGCAATTGCGATCGCCCATGCCAACACTGGACAAACCGAAACCGTGTCAGCGCGATCGCTGTTTATTTTCATCGGTGCTAGCCCCAAAACTGATTGGCTCGATGGCGTTATTCAACGCGATGCTCAGGGGTTTATCATCACAGGGCCAGACTTAGTGCATAATGGCAAATCTCCTCGTGGTTGGTCATTAGAACGCTCTCCTTTCTTATTAGAAACCAACATTCCCGGAATCTTCGCAGCCGGAGATGTCCGCTATGGCTCAATTAAACGGGTGGCATCCGGTGTGGGAGAAGGTTCGATCGCCATTCAATTCGTTCACCGCTACCTAAGTAATGTTTAGCTAAAGCAGCCAATACTAACCTGTATAAAATCTGCAAACCCTCTCCCCTGCTCCTCTGCTCCTCTGCTCCTCTGCTCCCCTGCTCCTCTGCCCCCCCGG
>NZ_JBWQXL010000068.1:0-27018 GCF_056620565.1 Nostoc sp. LEGE 12454 | reverse complement strand
CTATCAAAGCCTTGGAGCACAAGGGTTTTAGGCTATAGTATTGCTGGAAGTCTCTAAGGAAGCAACAAATCTGTGAGCTATTCTGCTGTTTTGCCGCCAAGGCTAGTTTTAGATCCTCTGTTGCGTAGCTGGTTGTTAGAGGATATTGGCAGGGGCGATCGCACAACAAATACACTACTAGTTAAAGATGTGACGCTAGGTTCTGCTAAATGGATCGCTAAAGCTTCAGGGATAATTACTGGCTTACCAGTTGCAGCTAGGGTGTTTCAGATTTTGAATGAAAAAGTCAGCTTTGTGGCTGTGGCGGCTGAAGGTGCACGGTGTGAGCCGGGACAGGTGGTAGCTGAAATTCATGGTTCGCTGGATGCGTTGCTGATGGGGGAACGAGTCGCGCTCAACTTGGCTATGCGGTTGAGTGGGATTGCTACGCTGACTAATATATATATAGAGAAAATTGCTGATTTACCTGCTCAGTTGGTGGATACGCGTAAAACTACACCAGGTTTGAGACTGTTAGAAAAGTACGCGACTGCTTTGGGCGGGGCAATTAATCACCGTATGGGGTTGGATGATGCAGTAATGATTAAAGATAATCACATTGCGGCGGCTGGGGGGATTGGAGAGGCTGTTACCCGTATTCGTTCTCAGATTCCTTATCCCTTAACTATAGAGGTTGAGACGGAAAGTTTAGAGCAGGTGAAAGAAGCTTTGCAGCACAATGCTGACATTATTATGTTGGACAATATGTCTTTGGATATGATGCGTCAGGCGGTACACCTGATTCGCCAGGAGGATAGTCGGGTGAAAATTGAAGCTTCGGGGAATGTGACTTTGGAAACGATTCGCGGCGTGGCGGAAACGGGTGTTGACTATATTTCTAGCAGTGCGCCGATTACTCAATCGAAGTGGTTGGATCTGAGTATGAGGATTGTACTTTAATTGTCAAAATGTCAGTAATACTTTATAAGTGCACAGAAAAAATAAAAATAGCGATCGCTTTAAACAACAGGTTTATTAATTTGCAGTCCCATGATTACTAAGTCCCGTTCAACGCTGTCAAGTTCGGCAATTTTAGGTAAATGTCCCCAACATTGAAAACCAAATGTTTCAAAAAGTTTTAAACTGGGCTGATTATGGGCAAAAATGAAGCATACTAGGCTCTTTATTCCCAAACTAGGACTTTCACTAATTGCTTGTGCTAAGAGTTGTCGTCCCAAACCACACCGATGAAAGCTAGGGGCGATATAAATACTAATTTCGGCAGTCTTACTATAAGCAGGTCGCCCATAAAAAGATTGGAAACTAAGCCATCCAGCAATTACTCCTTCTACTTCGATTACCCAAAGTGGGCGTTGTGAAGGCGATCGCCCTTTAAACCAAGCAAGGCGACTTTCCACAGATACTGGTTCTAAGTCAGCAGTTGCCATGCGGCTAGGAATTGCAGTGTTGTAAATTGCCACAATTGCAGGCAAGTCAGTTTCAGTCGCATGGCGAATGGTCATTGCTACCGTCTCAGAAAAAATCTTCAGAAAATATTTAAGAATAATACAGTGTTAATAGTAGCAATTCTACGGTTTCTATCGTAATTGTCACAGATACTTTGTCATGTAGGGATAGTCTACCTTAGATAAGATAATGGCTAACCCTATTACCAAGTATGCAATGCGTCACTATAAAAGCCACCGCAGCTGTTATAACTAGAGTAAAACTACAACATTCTACTTAATGTATTTTATTTAACAAAGAAAATTTTTAAGTTCTAACTTTTTCTTTCTTAAGCATTATTCAGTATTCATCCTAGAGAAATAGATAAATTTATCATGTTAGAAACAATAAAGATTTTACCTGAATATTTATATACTGTTTTTTAATCAAAGTTTCTATCAGATAATAAAACCTCAATTACATTAACAGGATAGATTACAAGTAATTATATCATGAGTAAAGATAGAGATGTTTTAGAATTATACATAACAACAATTGTAATTTGTACCTATTTTAATAAAAACTGGTTTTCAGTTTACTTCAATAATTACAAGTTACATATATAGCTAAAGATAGAGGTTGATACCATATATTGGTCTTTAGAATTAATATAAAATCCAATTAAAATTAAGCAAAAGTACTATGTCTATTCATTGTTTGAACAGTAAGGATAAATTTAGTACCAATAACAATACTAATGTTTCAAAACTTGTTGATATAGCACTTTTTATAGATCAAATAAAAAGTAGCATTTGGGTTTTTGGGATTCCATCTTGGCTTTTTGGGATAACGGATAGAAGTATAGCCGCGTTTGCCGATGGTTATTTATCTCCTATAGAAATATTTCAGCTATTTACAGCCTCTTTCTTTTTTGTAAGTTGGTTATATCTAAAGCCGGAAGAAAGCTTCAACAGTAATGATTTAGACCCCAGCCAGTATCAAGAATATCTAGATCGCACTCAAGCTAATAAGCTTCAAATAAAAAAGCTCCACATGATAAGCCAGGAGTATATTTTACCGTTTCCTTATATTTGCCAAATATATCATCTATTGAGCTTAAAGCATTTGGAAACAGTTCATAAGTTTAGCCTTAACAACCTGAAAATTTTTCAAATTAGCCACTTTCAGCCCACAAATACTGGTGGAATAATTAAATTTCAAACAATATTAGACTCACCAGCTAATCCTTTGAGAATTTGGCGACAACCTATTGTAGAGGTGGATTTAATATTACATACCCCTTACACTGTTGAACTAAGTATCCCAGTTTACAATAACAAAAGAATAATTGTTATATTTCATGCTTTCCCGTTAAATGACTCAGAACATCAATTTTTTATAGATATTTATAGTGACCTAGACTGGCCAAAGCCATTATTACAAATAATATTGCATTTTGCTTCTTGCTTGACCCTATTGGAAGATTTGCCGTATTTAAGAGCTTTAGCTGAAAAAAATATAGGGCGTTTATTCAACTTAAGTAAAACTTCAAATCACGAAACTGCATTGCTATTTAAAAGATTCGTTGAACTTTATAGTTCGAGTGGAGAACCAACTAGATTACTTGAAGGAAGGGAAGATAGTTAGGAGTTAGGAGTGAAGAATTAGGAGTTTAAAACTTCTCACTTCTGATTTTATTTAGAAACTTGCAAAAAATAAATTATCCCAAATTATTTGTAAATTTTTAAGGGCGCAAAGCTTTACGCCCTTACTACGATGGAGTGTTTTCTTACTGGAAGTCTTTTAGTTAAGCACGTGCTAGTAAGGGAGCAGCAGCTAGTAAAGTTTTGGTATAAGGGTGCTGAGGATTGGCAAAAATCTTTTTTGTCAGACCAAGTTCGACAATTTTACCACCATTCATTACGGCAATCCGATCGCACAAAAATCGAGCTAACCAAAGGTCGTGAGTGATGAATAGATAAGTTAACTCAAACTCTTCCTTTAATTGCAACATCAAATCTAGCACCTGCGACTGAACGCTGGCGTCTAACATACTCACAGGTTCATCGCAGATTAAGAGTTTCGGGTGAGTAATCAAAGCACGAGCGATCGCTACTCTTTGCTGTTGTCCACCAGACAAATCCGACGGATAACGCTCATAATACACTCCTGGGGGTGTTAAGCCAACTTTATTCAGCATCCACAAAACCTGTTCTTTTGCTTTGGCAGGATTGGCTAAATTGTGGATAAATAAAGGATCTGCAATACTTTGTCCCACTGTCATCGCTGGATTGAGACAAGCATGAGGGTCTTGAAAAACCATTTGTATTTGTCGCCGCGAGGAACGAATTTCTTGACGCGATAGTTTAGTTAAATCCTGTCCTAAAAACTCAACTTTGCCACTAGTGGGACGAATTAGTTGCAATATTGTTCGTGATAGCGTGCTTTTACCACAACCTGATTCCCCGACTAAGCCGAGAATTTCTCCTGAATAAAGATCCAGGTTGATTCCATCTACTGCTTTAATTGTCTGCGCTTGTGTGTTAAGCAGTCGTTCGATAAAGTTAGGTTCTATAGTGTAGTGTTGCTTGAGTTCTGTAACACTCAAAATTGGAGATTGCTGATTAATAATCGGTAATAGCTTTTCTTCGTCATTGGCAATTATCAATTCTCCACTATCAGTTACTGCTTGAATATGTAATGCTGCTTTTAAAAGCGATCGCGTATATTCATGTTGAGGTTGCCTAAATACGGTTTCTGTAGCACCCATTTCGACCATCTTGCCGTTGTACATCACGCCAATGCGATCGCAATACTCAGCCACCATTGCTAAATCGTGAGAAATCAGCAACAATCCCATGTTTTCTTCACCGCACAGGCGAGTTAATTCTTGCAATATCTGTGCGGATACGGTGACATCTAAACTGGTAGTGGGTTCGTCAGCAACAATAAACTTGGGGTTGAGGAGTAAAGCTAAAGCGATCGCTACCCGTTGTCGCATTCCACCGCTAAACTCATGAGGATACTGATTCCAGCGACTGACTGGAATATTCACTTTTGCCAAGGTAGCAAGTGCTTTTTCTTTAGCTTCCCGCGTTGATAATTCTGGTGAGTGCGCCTGGAGGGTTTCGATACAATGCTTACCAATGGTCATCAACGGATCGAGGCGTGTCATGGGATCTTGAAAAATTAAGGCGATCGCCTCTCCCCGAAATTTCCGTAACTGATTAGGTGTCAAGTCAAACACGGACTGTCCTTGAAATGTCACCTGTCCCTCAATACGGCTAGAGGATGGTAGTAAACGCATTACTGCCCGTCCAATAGTTGATTTACCACAACCTGACTCTCCCACCAATCCCATTCTTTCACCTGGTTTCAAGGTGAAAGATACATCATCAACCGCCCAGGTTGCTTCTTCTCCACTTCGCCCAGGATAGGCAACTCGCAGATTTTCGATACAGAATAAGGCTTCACTCATAATTAGTTATCAGCCCTGAGCTACCAGTTTTTATAATTTCAAATTTAGGATAGTCTATCAAATTAAGTATTAGACCTGTTTTATAAAACTTACCTAAACGTAGCCAAACTTGATTTGGTGTAGCTGTAGCGATCGCGTTCATAAAGTAAGAGTAACCTATGTTTAAAAGCATTGGACTTAGTTTGTATCTCACGGCACTTAATGGTCGTACCATATCTTCTTTATAAACAGGGTAATGACCCACAACTAAAGTAATCAATCATAATTCTTTCCTCCTGCCTCCTGCCTTCTGCCTTCTGCCTTCTGCTTCCTCTTAATTGGAGACAGCTATCGATATTCTTGATAACCACTGCTAAAGTT
Source organism: Nostoc sp. LEGE 12454 (assembly GCF_056620565.1). Taxonomy (NCBI): domain Bacteria; kingdom Bacillati; phylum Cyanobacteriota; class Cyanophyceae; order Nostocales; family Nostocaceae; genus Nostoc; species Nostoc sp. LEGE 12454. The sequence continues at coordinate 21,755 of NZ_JBWQXL010000068.1, read as the reverse complement.
GATACAGCACACAACTATGATGTTATAAGTGCAAAATTTAAATCTGTAGGAACTAGAATCAAAATTAAGTCAGTAAATCAGGATTTTCAAGTTAATATTATGGAGCAAAATCAGCCAGAACAGCGCCGCGCTGCCGATCGAGTGTTTCAAGAATCCCTCGAACAGTTGGAGGATGTCTTACAAGAAAGTTCGACTGAGGAAGAAGATATCCCCCAACTGCATACTAGTAATTTTACTGAAGTCGAACTCGATCGAGACTTGATAGATATTGATTTAGCGGCTCTTGAGGACGCAGTTGCTGATATTGAACAATATCTTGAAGAAATAACAAAAACCCAATTGGGGTAAAAAGTTAAAATTTATTCTTGACAAATTAGTTGCCGTTGAGCTTCGTACAACATTAAAGCGGCTGCGATCGCCACATTCAAGGATTCCACTCCAGGACTCAAAGGAATTCTTACTTGGTGGTCTGCGATCGCTGCTAAATCTGCCGACAATCCAGCGCCTTCATTTCCCAGTAAAATCATACTGGGTTTTCGCCAGTCCACTTCCCAATAAGTTAAAGTCGCATCGGGTAAGGTTGCCACTACCTGCATTCCTGCCTGCTGACTTTGTTGGACTGTCGCTTTTAAATCTTCGGTTACGGCTGTTGCGAGGCGAAACCATTGCCCTGCGGAAGCACGTAGAACTTTAGGACTATCTAAGTCTACACTATCTCCACTGACCCACAACCCTGATGCTCCGGCGGCGGCGGCGGTGCGGATCATTGTACCCAGGTTGCCGGGATCTTGTACCGTTTCTAAAGCTAGAACTAAACCAGTAAATGGTAGTTGAGTTTGGCGTTTGCTTCGTTTTGCCGTTGCCACTACACCATCCGGTTGGACTGTGGTCGCGATCGCATCCAAGACTTCTTGACTGACAATTTCGGCGCGATCGCATCGACTACGAGCTTCTTCCCACAGCGAAGAATGGTCTACTTGCCAATCTGGGGTACAACACACTGTTTCTAGTGGGTAATTGACCGCACAAGCTTCTTCTAACAAGTGCGTCCCTTCTAGTAAAAATAACTGTTGCTTATGCCTCTCCTTGGTGGAGTGCAGCTTGCGGATTTGTTTGATTAGGGAATTCTGTAAACTGGTCAACATCAAAAAATTAAGAGTTAGAAATTAGTAATTAGGAGTTAATTTAGTTGTTTTTCAACTCATAACTCTTAACTTATAACTCCTAACTTAGATAGTATGCGGAACCCGGGACTTGAACCCGGAAGCCTTGCGGCACTAGAACCTGAATCTAGCGCGTCTGCCATTCCGCCAGTTCCGCTGGCATTTGTGCTTATCGACAATTTCTTATTATTGCGTTATGTTCTACCTTTGTCAAGTAAAAGCATAATGCCCACTTAAAAGTTTCTAACTGGAAACGAGTTTTTCAGGTACAAGGTCGAATCAAAATATTAACTCGACAGTACAGCATTGATTTTTAGAGAATACTTAAGTTATTTTACTGAGTATTTAATTTTGCTTAAAACTACTGCTTATTGATTCTTTTTTGAAAATTTTTAAAACTCTCAAAAAGCCTGCTATTGCTTGTTTACAGCTTGCATTTTCACTCAAAAATCAATTTTTTTATACCAAACAGTGCTTTAAAACGTGGACATTTTGAATCTTTACTGTAGAATCAAAACCAACTTCAAACATATAAAATACGTATTACTTTTGGAGGTAGGCTTATTAATCCTTCTACCATCTTACCAGATGCCAAAATTACTCCAGAAGCAGACTCCTCAGTCTTGCAAATTTGGGGTGGGCATCCTTTGCGGGGTCATGTGAAAATTAGCGGGGCAAAAAATTCAGCACTGGTAATCATGGCTGGAGCCTTGCTATGTCCGGGTGATTGTCGTATCCGCAATGTCCCTTTATTAGCGGACGTAGAGCGGATGGGTCAGGTGTTATCAGCTTTGGGTGTGCAATTAACGCGACAAGGCGACATTTTAGACATCAACGCTAGCGAGATTAAAACATCAAAAGCTCCCTACGAATTAGTTACCCAGTTGAGAGCGAGTTTTTTCGCCATTGGAGCCATTTTGGCAAGACTGGGAGTAGCACAGATGCCTTTACCAGGCGGTTGTGCGATTGGGGCAAGACCAGTTGACTTGCATGTTCGAGGACTGCAAGCAATGGGAGCGGAAGTACAAATTGAGCATGGCATTTGTAATGCCTACGTCCCTGGCAGCAGCCGGAGATTAAAAGGTGCGAAGATTTACTTAGACATTGCCAGTGTTGGAGCGACGGAAAATTTGATGATGGCGGCTACCCTAGCAGAGGGTGAAACGATCATCGAAAATGCTGCCAGAGAACCGGAAGTAGTCGATCTAGCTAACTTCTGTAACGCAATGGGAGCGAAAATTAAGGGCGCGGGGACTAGCAGAATTATTATCGAAGGAGTCCCCAAGTTGCATTCTGTTGACTACAGCATTATTCCCGATCGCATTGAGGCTGGGACGTTTTTGCTGGCAGCAGCAATTACCCGCTCAGAACTTATTCTCTCGCCAGTGGCTCCAGAACATCTCATCCCAGTAATTGCCAAGCTGCGAGATATTGGAGTGACAATAATTGAAGAAAAGCCTGACCACTTACATATTCTGCCAGCGGAAAGCCTTAAGGCAACGGATATTGAAACTCAATACCATCCAGGTTTTCCCACAGATATGCAAGCGCCATTCATGGCTTTGCTGGCAGTGGCAGAAGGCGACAGCGTAATTAACGAATCCGTCTTTGAAAATCGCTTGCGTCATGCCTCTGAGTTGAATCGTTTGGGGGCAGATATTCGTGTCAAAGGCAATGCTGCTTTCGTTCGGGGAGTACCAAAATTATCTGGCGCACCAGTATTAGGTACAGACTTACGAGCATCGGCAGCGTTAGTCATCGCCGGACTAGCAGCAGAAGGACAAACCACAATTCAGGGTTTACAGCACCTCGATCGCGGCTACGATCGACTTGATATGAAGTTGCAACAATTGGGGGCTAAAATCCTCCGCGTGGGCGAAACACCAACAGATGCAGAAATCGCTCCCAGCATTAGTAGCCTGTCAAGTTGAAATCGATCGGTTGAGACTGACGCGGGGATAAGAAGAATAAGGTAGATAAGGTAAAATTTTCTCCCTTGCCTGCCTTTATCTCTCCCATCTATACCTTGCGATCTGCTGAATTATCCTGATAGATAGAGGCTTTTAAGTTTTGCCCATATCTTTTTTTGATGAATATTCTGGAAAAATCTGTGTTGGCTGTTACAATATTGTTAAGAAAAGTTGCCCGTTGCATTTTGGGAACGCGTAATTGGGTTTTAACTCTCTTGAGAAGACAACGCAAAAACATTTTTTAGACCAGCTGTGGGAGGCTGGTCTTTTTGTATTTAAATTCCTCACAAATTATACCTATCCCTTTAGGTATAATACTGATACGTTTTATTAATTACTTTTATTGCTTTGTAATACATTGGTTATTTGAGTTACCAAATCGCCTCAAGGTTTAAAATAAACCCCTGTAAAACATCTTCTCCTAACAAAGTAATAGGCGATTCCAAAAACTCAACCTCTTGGTCTCGCCGATAAATCTCTACTTGCCGAGATTTGCGGTTAATTAACCAACCCAAACGCACACCATTATCTATGTATTCTCTCATCTTTTCCTGAGCAATTTTCAAACTATCATTTGGCGAAAGTAACTCAATTACAAAATCAGGAGAAATGGGGGGAAACTTTTGTTTTTCTTCTTCAGTTAAAGCATCCCATCGTTCTAACTTTATCCAAGAAGCATCAGGTGAACGATCTGCACCATTAGGTAATTTAAAACAAGTAGAAGAATCAAAAGCGATGCCAGTTAAATCGGTATCTGACCAATTAAATAATTGTTGATTTAGCCTACCATTACGATTTCCGGTTTCTCCCCCGGTTGGTGGCATGATAATTAATTCTCCGGTTGCAGTGCGTTCAAACCTCAAGTCACGGTTTGCCTGACATAGATTAAAAAATTGCTCATCTGTCAGTTCTAATACTGATTGAAGGTTGACCGTTAAAGCATTCATGATGATATTCCAGATGGAAAGATTAAGGCAGGAAAGATGCCTAGCCTACAAACTATTCTATCCTCTTCATCTATTCTTCTTACTTACTTATGATATATAATACAGACAATTGCACTATAGCCTATACCTACGGTGAGCTACGCTAACACACCTTTCCACATTCCCAAAAGCGATCGCTGAATCTATGATTGCATTGTAGCAGAGCGTCTGTATAGAAAGATAAGCGATGTCTACGACGGACTATGCCTACGCCTTGCAGAAAACCTCAAAAACTAAGCGATCGGCAGTTGTGTAAGAGTGTGCGATCGCATTATTAGCTGCTTGAATTGTCTCACCTGGCAGACGTGATTATTCTAGTTGTAGCTTGAGGCGATCGCAGTGAAACCAAACGAATAATCTATGATCGAGAAGCAGACTTGATTTACTGGAGTGCTTTGCATGGTTTCAGCAGAATTAATCTCTACTTTGCGAGAACTTAGTCGAGCAGATAAGTTTTACATTATGCAGGTTTTAATCTCAGAGTTAGCCCAACAGGAAACCGAGCTGATTAAGCCCGATCAGTCTTATCCTGTGTGGTCGCCTTATGATGCAGTTGAAGCCGCAGATACCATGTTAAAAGTGCTACAAGCTGCTAAAACTCAAGACCATGCGTAACGCACAACGGTATTCCTTTATCCCGATTGATGTTGCATTGGGCGAAGCCAGTTTCCGCCCCTATCTACCCCTTACTTTGATCTACCAGCAAAGTTCTGCGATCAAATTCGGTCTGTTGGATACTGGAGCAAGCGTAAATGTGCTTCCTTATTCAGTAGGAGTTGAGCTTGGGTATGTGTGGGAGCAGCAGACAACTGCATTGAGTTTGACAGGTAATTTAGCTCAATACGAGGCGCGTGTCGTGGTTCTTCAGGCAGTAGTTGGACAATTTGAACCTGTACAACTTGTATTTGCATGGACACAGGCTACAAACGTACCTCTGATTTTGGGGCAAGTTAACTTCTTTATGGAATTTGATGTTTGTTTCTACCGTTGCCATTTACAGTTTGAGATCAGCCCTAAATCGTTAGCCTTAGAGTAGTGGACTGAAACCTTTGGTGGGGGTCATTGTAAAGAGCGATCGCATTACAGAAAACCTCAAAAATAATGTAATCGGCCATTGTGGAAGAGTGAACGCCATCGCCTTGTAGAAACACTCAAAAACAAAGCGATCGCCTGTTGTGGAAGAGAGGTGCGATCGCACTTGTTATTATCATCAATTAGGCAGATATTAAACGCTGTTTCAGTTCAGTAGTTGGACAACCTAATTCCATTTCTGCCTTGACTAATCAATTTTGATTATATTTTTAAACTCTTCTAGTGTTGGTATAGGTTTTATTCTGTGTATTATGCGGTGACAATTAGAACATAAAACAGTAAAGTCAGTTGAAGGGTTTAGCTGAACTTTCGTTTTTTCTAGAGTTGCAATCGGTACTATATGATGAGCTTCTATGTAATTCTTGCCTATATCACCATATTTCATCTCAAAATCAAAACCACAAGCTTTGCATATATATCCATGTATTTCTTTAGCTTTATTACACAAAGCTTGATTTCTTTCTACCCTTTTATGGATTTTATACTTTGTTAAATCTTCAAACCAAACTTCTTCAGAATCTAATTCATTATCCTGAGTATCTAAAGGTTGATTTTCGATCAATTGTTCATAAATTTTGATAAAAAATAACAAATCATTGACTAGTTTATCTGAGTCTGGCAAACCAGTTTTTGGATAATAAACAGCTAGTATATTACCGGCATGGTATGCTTGACCTAACCTTCGAGCGGTAGTCTCTTTAGGAATTGCTTCAAGCTTAAGATCAATATTTTCAGAATATTTAATACTGATGTCGGTTGATATAATTGTCCTAAAAGTTTTTGCTCTTTCTCGTAATATATCTTTTGCACCTCCAAGTCCATAGTTTTTTTTCAAAGATGCTGTACCTTGATTCAAAGATAGATAAACACCAGAACAATCTGCCTGAAACAAATAAACAAGGAAAAATCCGAATCTCACACTTTCTGTGACCAGTTTATTAAAAACAGCTATCCAAGGAATATTTGCCCATGAGCCATTTCCTGCTGAAGCTTGTATACTGTATATTTCAGAAAGGTTTAGAGAATTATCTAACAATTTTGGAACATCATTTTTTAAATATCTTGGAAAATCATGATTTTTGAATTGTTGTTGGTTTACTATTGGATATTCATATAATAATTTTTCAATAGTTTGTTTGAGCATTTATGTTTATTCAATTAGATCATAAATTTTTATCAATTTAGATTGAAATATTAAGGCAGGCATTATGCCTGCCCATGTAATCCTATTCTATCCCTTCAATTCGGTCTTCAACCTCTTGGTACAACTCGCGCAGACGATCTAAATTATCCTCGCTAGTCTCCCAATAACCGCGTCCATTAACTTCCAACAACGTTGATACAATCTTGCGGAAAGAATGGGGATTAAGGTTCAACAACCGTTTCTGCATTTCTTCATCTTTGATGAAGGTTTCGTTACTATCCTCATAAATCCAGTTATCCACAGCGCCGGCTGTCGCACTCCAACCTGTTGTATTCACCAACCGTTTGGAGAGTTCGCGCACACCTTCGTAACCGTGAGACAGCATCCCCTCGTACCATTTGGGATTTAATAATTTGGTACGCGCATCCAAACGCACGGTTTCTGATAATGTCCGCACTTGGGCGTTAGCTGTGGTTGTATCTGCAATATAAGATGCTGGTTTTTTACCATCACCCCGCAGACTTGCCACCAGCTTAGTGGGATCTGAGTCGAAGTAGTGGGAAACGTCCGTTAAGCTAATCTCGGAAGAATCCAGATTTTGGAAAGTTGCATCAGCAGTTTTCAATGTACTTTCAAAAATCTGCCGGGATTCGTCCATGATTCCGGGGTTATCGGAATTGAAGGAGAAGGATTTCCGGTTGAGATACATTTCCTGCAACTCGGCTTCGCTATCCCAAGTGCTGTTTTCTACTGCCAAGTTGATATTTGACGAGTAGGAACCAGAAGCGTTGGAGAAAACGCGCGTCGCTGCTTGACGCAGATTAATCCCCATATCTTGGGCTTGTTGCAAAGCGTGTTTGCGAACAAAGTTCATTTCTAAGGGTTCATCTGCCTCAGCTGCCATCTTCACCCCTTGGTCTAGCAGGTTCATTTGGTTGATGAACAAGTCGCGGAATACGCCAGAACAGTTGATTACTACATCTATTCTGGGGCGTCCCAACTCTTCTAGAGATATCAATTCCAACTTGTTCACACGTCCCAAGGCATCGGGAACTGGACGCACGCCCACCATCCACATGATTTGCGCTAGGGATTCACCGTAAGTTTTGATGTTATCGGTTCCCCAAAGGACGCAGGCGATGGTTTCTGGCCATTTTCCTTCGTTTTCTGCCTTGTTGCGTGCCAAAAGCCTGTCTACGACAATTTTGGCTGATTGAACTGCTGCTGTTGTTGGGATGGATTGCGGATCTAAAGCATGGATATTCTTACCTGTGGGCAATACATCCGGGTTGCGGATGGGATCGCCACCAGGGCCGGGTAAGATGTACTCACCTTCTAAACCTCTGAGTAATGCCCCTAGTTCGTTGTCGGCACAAACTTGTTGCAGACAGAATTCCAAATATTCAAATAATGGTTTTAGGGCTGCGCCATCGACTTTGGGATAACCGAGTTTATGCAATGCTTCTACCCAAGGTTCCTTTTTGCCCATGTTGAAGAAATTCAACCGGGAAACCAGAGAAACTCGTCCTTCGGCGTCGATTTGCTCTTGGACAAGGGCGGTAACTGCTGCACGGGTTGCCAAGGTGATATCTTGCAATAACTGGACATCTTCTAAAATGCCTCGATCGCTATTTTGATAAATATCGTCAATGTTACGCCCAATGCTATTGGCGATAATTCCCGGTAAGCCTTGAAGTCCTTCTTCTTGACGATCTAGACTGGCAATATTGACGAGAGTTGCGATCGCTTCTTCTGCACTTGGCGGTTTCCCAATGACGTGCAACCCACAAGGCAACAACCGAGACTCGATTTCCATCAACTTGCGGTAGACGTTGCCAACAATATTATCGCGATCGTCGGTACTCATGTCTCTGGCATCGGTTTCTGGCAGGTTAATATCCTTATCCAGATTCACGATCCGGCATTTATCCATGATGCTGTTGACAATCGAAACACCGCGTCCGCTATCTTTTAAGGTTTGGTAGGAAGCAATTAATTCGCTGAGTTCCTTCAAACCTTTATACAACCCAGCATTTTCTGCTGGCGGTGTCAAGTAAGAAATTGTTTCGGCATAACTCCGACGTTTAGCAATTGTCGCTTCACTTGGATTATTCGCTGCGTAGTAATACAGGTTGGGAATTGAGCCAATCAAGTTATCTGGATAACAATCGCCAGACATCCCCATCTGTTTACCTGGCATGAATTCCAAGGAACCATGTGTACCAAAGTGCAGTACAGCGTCAGCTTTCCAAACTTGCTCTAGGTAAGTGTAGTAGGCAGCAAAACCGTGGTGAGGACTAGCTGAACGGGAGAACAACAGCCGCATTGGGTCGCCTTCGTAACCAAAGGTGGGTTGGACACCGATGAAGACGTTACCAAATTGCTTACCATAAATTAACAGGTTTTGCCCATCGCTGTTGAGATGTCCGGGAGGTGGGCCCCAGTTTTCCTCTAGGCGTTGAGAGTAGGGTGTCAGCGCCTCATACTCAGGAACCGACATTTTGTAAGCAACGTTCAGTTCTGGGCTGTTGTACTGCGCTTGAGCGTCATGGATGACTTCTTGCATCAACGCTTCGGCGGATTCTGGCAATTCTGGTAAGTCGTAGCCGTTATTCTTGAGCGCTTTCATCACCTCGTAGATGGAGCCGAATACATCCAAGTACGCTGCGGTTCCGACGTTGCCTTTATCTGGTGGGAAACTAAAAACGGTGATGGCGACTTTTTTATCCAGCTTCGGCTTGCGGCGGAGGTTCGCCCATTTTAAGGCGCGTTCGGCGACAGCTTCAACCCGATCGCGCAGTGCGATCGCTTTCCCTGTAGTTCCATCTCTACCCGATAATATAATCGGCTCAATTGCTCCATCCAATTCAGGAATTGCAATTTGCAAAGCTACTTGAATTGGATGTAACCCTAAATCGCTATCCATCCACTCTTCTGTGGTTTGGAATACTAAGGGTAGCGCCACCATATAAGGACGGTTTAAGCGTTTGAGTGACTCAATTGCCTTGGGATGATCTTGTCTGGCTGGCCCACCCACTAAAGCAAAACCAGTCAGCGATATCACTGCATCTACCAACTGGACGTTAGTAGTCGGTTCATAGAAGTAAGCATCTACAGGCTTGGAGAAGTCCAAACCACCAGCAAACACAGGTAGTACCCGTGCGCCTAATGCTTCCAACTCCTGCACCATTGCCACATAATGGGCATCATCCCCTGTAACTAGGTGGGTACGTTGCAATACTAACCCGACACAAGGAGCTAGGGGATCTTTGAGATCGCTAGAAATATCCTTACGAGCTGTATACCAATTGAGGTACTCTCTGACATCTTCAAACATACTGGGAGCCAAAGGATGCCAAATCCCTAGATCGGGATAAACCACCGGCTGTTCGTATGTAGAAGGTGCAAAATTCTGTTTTTCTAAACCTTTAAATACATATTTATCAGCTAGCATCAGCAAGAAGTTTTCCAGGTTTTCTGGAGAACCACCTAGCCAATACTGAAAACTGAGCATGAAATTTCGAGCATCCTGTGCCTTATCCATAGGTAGGAATTTCAGCACTTGCGGTAGGGTTCGCAAAAGCTTCAGCATCCCATCTTGGAATCCCGCACCGGATTTTTCTTTGCGTTTTCGCATGAATTGGGCGATCGCACTTTTTGACTGACCCAACTGTGCCAAGGAAAAGCTACCCATTTTACTCAGGCGCATTACCTCTGGCATCGAGGGAAAGACAACGGAAACGTCCAAGCGATCGCGGTGCGGTTCTACTGCTGCTACTACTTTCTGTGCTAAGTCTTCGATGAAAATGAGGGAAGCGATGAAGATATTCGCACTCTCGATTTCTCGTTTGAACTCTTCGTAATTCTCTGGGTCGCGGAGTTCCTCAATCAAGTACCCGCTGATTTCAATCGCCAAGTTGGGATTGTTCGCGTTAATCGTGCGAACTGCTTGCGACAAAGCACTCTGGTACTGGGACTCAAGCACGACATAGACCACCTTGATTAAACTACGTCCGCGTAAGTTATCAGGCGCAATGTGTCTAATGGTGGACTTGACGTGTGTGAACATGCTTCTTCGGCTCCTTTGATGCGTGTTCTCTGAAGGAAGTACCTAGCGGCATCATCAGCCACAGGTAACTTGCGATCTTTTAGGCAATATCTGTTTTTTATCAGAAAACGCTTGCCCAGTAGGCATTTTATCCCCTATATGACACAAATCGATATAAAAAACGAAATATTTCTTCGTAATTGTTGACTTTGTATAAAAGTGTTGGCTCATTTATTTGTAAAATTATTGTTACATTTTAATAACTAAATAACTATCAAGCAATTATATAGCATTTACAAAACTTGCCTATGCTGACTAAAAAATATTTAGTCAGCATAGGCAGCCTTCAATTATGTAATTGCGGATTATACCAAACAAAAAACAACAGAAACTTGGTATCTGCTGACGAACAAGTAACTTTTATTTAGCTAATATTGGCTTGCTATTTAAAGTATCCAAAATTCCATCATGGAATTTATTCACTGATTTTCTTTATCATTTAGTAATGAATCTTTTACTTCATTCAAATAATTGTTGAGGTTTTCTCTTAGAATTGGTCTTTCTACTTAACATTCTTGCTGCGCGTTATCGTAGTAGATGATATTGACCCAGCAGTTGTAATAACCGTGTATAAAACTAGTAAGATTGAAAAATACTGGAGAGAAATATGAAAATTACCTGTGACCCAGAAGTAGATATATTAAGAATTATCTTGAGTGATGTACCCATAGAAGATAGTGACGAAGAAAAGCCAGGGGTAATTTTAGATTACGACGAAGATGGAAATATTATCGCCCTAGAAATATTAGACGCTTCCAAAAAAATCGAGAATCCACGTTCTCTAGAGTATTCGATTTCTACATAATAGAGGTTGGAGATGTATTATACCAATTTACAAAAAGAAGGCTATGGATGCATTTGTAAGGGTTGGGTTCCCTGCCTTTTATGTCACTCAGCTTGATTATCCTTCGTTTGAACCTGTAATTGTTGAACTTGCTCGACAGTCTAACCTGTGACACAGATAATTAATGCGATATATATATTGTCAATGCTAAACAGCCAGTTAGCTAGTACTCCACCACATTAATTTTCATAAATTTGCAGTGGCTACAGTAGGGGCGCACAGATGTGTCCCCTTAACACGTAGTATCATTAATAGTTGAGAATAAGCGATCGCATCTCTTTCTTTTTTACTATCTGTAGTCGCATACGTCTAACGTCTCAAAGAGTTGCAGCTTGTCGTCATACATCGCTTACCTTCGGAACGCCTTGCAAACAAGAAATGTTAGATTTCTTTATTTCTACTTACCTAATTTTTGTAAAACAAGATACATTAAATGGTAGTTTAATCGCAAAGGAACCAAAAAGCATGGCCGTTAGTAGCCCTGAAGTCATCCGTCACATATTGATCGGATTGGGATATTTAGCTCCTGAGATCGATCCTAAGCCGGATCTCACGAAATTTGCTCCCTGGAAGCGGAATAACAACTCCTTGACAGACGATCCCACTGAAGAAGCGATTAAAAAGTTTCAGAAACAGTACTCACAAAAACTTGTGGTTAATGGTAATGCTGATGCAGAGACTCGAACTGTAATGGAAGAAACAGTCAAAGGGCTTCAAAACAGATTGAAGTTTCACGGTTTTGCAACCAATGCTGAAATTCCTCCAGACAAGCCTTTTTATGGGCCAGCTACTTATACAGCAGTCAAAAAATTTCAGAAATCTCAGGGTTTAACTGAAAATGGTATTGCTACTATTGAACAGCGTCAAATTCTACAGCAATCTAGTCTCACAGATAAGCCCCAGCCCCAGTCACAAGTCAAGCTGATAGATTTATGCTTTCAATTCAAAAAAAATCCTCAAAATCCTTCTTACATTGCAGCGTTAAATAACTTACAACAAAATCTACCCAAGGACGTTTTACACAAAGTTACTAACAAATGGAGGGGGACAAACGATCAAAATCCTGAGATTGTCAAGTTGACGAATGTGTTTACTTATTATGATGACAATAATGCAAACCATCGTGATGCACTAAATCACTTACAAAGTCAGATGACCCCAGCCATCTCTCAAGCATTTTTAAGTCTTTGGAATAAGAAGTAACAAATGGGACTTACAGCAGAATTCAGAATTCAAAAGTAAAACACATTTTCTACCTGGATAACAGACTTAGCTTGTGTACCTCATCAACTTGAAATCTGCTTTTCCACATCTGATACCAATTCAAAAAATGTTTACGACAGATAAGCCCACCCACGCTGACGCGCGCGCTTTAGCGCTCTTTTATTACTCTCGTCAGATTAAATTTGAAACCCTATTTTGGCGTTAGTCTGCGCAGGCGGACTTTGTTTGTGTAGCCGCGATTTCTAATCGTTTGGATTATTGTCTATCCAGAGTCATAGAAGAGCGTTAGTAAGGACAGGGTTGGTGATATCTACTATCTATGTGTTGCATTCTTTTTTCAAATTGGTATGACATACGAGAATTAAAAACCAGGTTTTCGATCTCTGCTGAGTCGGAAATCTGGTTTTTTAACAATTCAAAATTCTGAGTTCTGAATTGTGAATTCTGATTTAATATTCAATTCCCGGTTGTGCTTTCACACCTTGATCGCGGAAAGGGTGCTTAACTAGAGTCATTTCAGTTACTAAGTCAGCACGCTCAATTAAAGCAGGTGGTGCGCCTCTACCTGTGAGAATAACGTGTTTGTTAGCGGGTTTTTGTGCCAAACCTGCTAAAACGTCTTCTACTGGTAAGTAAGCCATTTTGAGGGCGATATTGATTTCGTCTAACAACACTAGATGAAAGTCGGGGTTGCGGATGTATTCTAACGATTTTTCCCAGGCAGCGCTAGCTTTGTCAAGATCGCGATCGCGGTCTTGAGTTTCCCAGGTAAAACCTTCGCCCATTGCGTGAAATTCTATCTGGTCTTCCCAATAGCTGAAAACCCTTTTTTCGGAAGGTTCCCAGCTACCTTTGATGAATTGGATAATCGCTACTTTATACCCATGACCGAGCGATCGCAACACCATCCCCAAAGCCGCAGTGGTTTTACCCTTACCGTTACCAGTATTTACAATAATTAACCCTTTTTCTGGTACAGCTTCTGCTATGCGCTTGTCTTGCACTTCTTTGCGTCGCTGCATTTTTTTACGGTACTGTTCATCAGTCAGAGATGAAGACATTACCTCATCAATTAAGCGCCCAATTTCTTGGTCTGGGTTCAATTCTTTTGGTGTATCGTGTTTCATCAAGCTTGTCTAGAAATAACTGTTAAAAGTGTTGAAAATGAACCAAAATCGCCTTGCTTATCCAATTTCACTTACATTACTTGATTGAAAATGTCCAGTAAGCTTTCATGTGAAATATTAATAGTGTGTTAGCTTTATTAATGATTTGCAGACAAGTGGAACTATATATGATACACAACCTGAACTTAGAATTTGAGTTTACTATTACTGTTTTAAATAATCTAATATGTTCATTAAAGCATTTTACCAGTAAAATTTTATTATTATCTTCTTTAGTACAGTGATGAGTTAGATACTTTAAGTATCATAAGTATGATGTCTAATATCATAAGTTATGCATCTATGGATGTTGTTGTTTCCATTTTTCCCATAAAGGCTGCGTATCCTCTGGTTGACCGTCATAGTTGAGCAATTGGTCTGAAATTATCACCCATGACTGGGCACTGCGTGTCCAAATATTACCCACTGGGCGTAACCAACTTGTATTATCTAAGGTTCCAGCTTTGACATTGATAGTATTTGAATTGTAAGTCCGTTCATGGAACAATCGCGTTCCGCAGTCGCCACAAAACAGGTTATTTACTTCACGTCCGCTATCATTTTTCCGAGTCCAAGCTTTCGGTTTTCCCTGAACAATTACAATAGCATCTCGTAATACTGTAAGAGACATTCCAAAAGCACTAGAAGATTGTTTCTGACACTCCTTGCAATGACATAGGTAAAGGGTTAATGGTTCGGCATGAATTTCATAACGAATCTGTCCGCATTGACAACCTCCAGTATATGGAAGACTCACAGGTTTTATCTCCTAACAATTTGTATTGCTTTATTGTAACTAAAACTATTTCAGTATAACGCGGGTTTGATTAAACACAAATAAAAGACATTTGGACATGAATATATTTAGGGAATTTTAAACCTTGAACTGGGACGCGGGGCCAAAGTTGAATACATCTAAATAAATTCCCTAATGAATCTTGATGTTCGCCCAAAACTTCATTATTTCCCCAAATCAACCAAGCTTCTAATAAGTTGAAATAGCGTTCTGTTAGATTGAGGCTTGACCATGATTGCAAAGTTGCGGCGTCTAAAGCTAAAACCTGCTTCTTACCTTGGGATTTAATTTGGGCTATTCCAGAACTGCGTAATAACAGATATAGTCCATTAATGTAGGGGTATGATTTCTGTACGGGGCGTTTGAGTTTAGTTTCAATTGGGTGAATTAATTGAGAATTAACTTCTGATAGGACTTTTAGCCGTAAAAGGTTATTAATACTACTAACTTCCACTCCGTTTGGTTGTAAGAAATCTATCAGAGTTTGAAAGTCATGCAAAATCGTACCGGGTTGATTTTCATCAATACTGAGTCTTGTAGGAGTTTTTGTTGTGACTCTGTTAAGGAAGGCAGTTCAGGATTGAGTATGCGTTCTAGTCGCGCAAATAAATCTTCCATAAATAAAAATTCTAAATTCTAAATTCACAATTTAACCTTCTGTGTAACCTGTTTTCTTTATACTATGACTACAGAAGTTCTCCCGGTCTACATTGGACTGCAAAGTGTCACAACAGGACTATCAACACCGTAAATTTAATGAAATGCGAATGATAATATTTTCATCTTCTACTTGACAATCCCAGGAATTTGATATGAATAGTAACACTCGCCTACAGATGATTTTAGCTGATACACGTATTGATACAGTATTACCTGCGATCGCTAAACTAAATCTACCTAACTGGTGGTTAGCCGGAGGTGCAGTCCGAAACACCGTTTGGTCTTCAATTTTTGGCAATAACTGTGGGTTAGGTATTAAAGATTTTGATATTGCATTCTTTGATATAGAGGGAAACCGTTCCCAAGAACTAGCAGCAAAGGCGACTCTCACAGAAAAATTTCCTGATGACGAGTTTGATGTCAAAAATCAAGCCAGTTTTGCTCGCTGGCGGCTTGGTAGCAGACCTTATACTAGTACAGAGGATGGCATCACAGATTGGCTGCACACCGCTACCGCTGTAGGAGTTCGACTAGATACTCAAAGACAATGGCAATTTTTCACACCCTACGGGTTAGATGACCTATTTGGTGGCATTATTCGACCTACGCCAACGCATACTCATAATTTAGATGCCCATAATAAAGCATCTGGATTTTTACAGAAGTGTCCTTATCTGCGGTTGGCATAAAAGTTACAGTCAGATTTTAGCCGCTAGTTTTCGTTACCAGGAAATAGTCGCTTTTTAATTTACAATCCTTGGATACTGAAGCGCAATGTTAATAATTTTCTACGTACTGGGAATAATTAAACTAGTATCCCTTTCACGATAGAACAGGGACGATTCTAATTTTATAACTTTATAGTCAAAAATCAATGCCAAATCTTACTGGATACCAAATAAACTCGATTCTCCACGAAGGAATCCAAACAATTATTTATCAAGCACAAACGCCAAAGACGCAACAGCGAGTTATCATCAAGCTGCTTAAAAATGAATATCCGACTCTTGAAGCCTTTACTCGTCTTAAAAATGAGTATCAAATTCAGCAAGGTTTAGACCATCCCAATATAGTTAAAGCTATCAGTCTAGAAACCTTTGAAAATCGGCTGGGATTATTGTTAGAAGACTTTGGTGGTCAGTCTTTATCTCAACTGCTCCAAACAAAAAAACTTGATTTAATTAACCATTTAAAGATTGCTATTCAACTGACCAAAGCTTTAGATTATTTGCATAAAAATCAGATTATTCATAAAGATATCAAACCTAATAACATCATAATTAACTCCCAGACAGGTATTGTTAAACTCGCTGACTTTGGTATCGCCTCCCGTCTTAATAAGGAAAATCCCCAATTTAATAACCCTAACTGCGTTGAAGGCACACTTGCCTATATGTCTCCTGAACAAACTGGGAGAATGAATCGCATTCTTGATTATCGTACTGACTTTTATTCCCTTGGTGTGACTTTATATGAAATGCTCACTGAGAAAACACCATTTGTTAGCCAAGATCCCCTCGAAATAGTTTATAGTCACATTGCAGTGCAAGCGAGAAACCCACAATTATTTAATTCACAAATTCCTACCGCTATTTCTGAAATTGTGATGAAGTTGATGGCAAAAAATGCGGAAGAAAGATATCAAAGTGCTACAGGATTATTAGCAGATTTAGAATTATGTCTCAAGCAGTTAGAAAGCAAGGGAATCATTAATGATTTTGTGCCAGGTCGTTTAGATATATTGAGCCAGTTATTAATTCCTCAAAAATTATATGGTCGTGAAGAACAAGTTAATGAACTTTTAGCTGCATTTGAACGAATTACATCTGGAACTAGTGAAATGATGCTAGTTTCTGGTTATTCTGGGATTGGCAAATCAGTTTTAGTCAACGAAGTTAATAAACCAATTACTCGCAGACAAGGGTACTTTATTTCTGGTAAATTTGACCAGTTAAAGCGAAATATACCCTATGCTTCTTTAATTCAAGCCTTTGCATATTTAATGCGGTATTTGCTGACCGAGAATAATGAAAAAATAGAAATATGGCGTAGTAAAATATTATCAGCTTTAGGAGCAAATGGAAAAGTTATTACTGATGTAATTCCAGAAGTAGAATTAATTATTGGTACACAGCCGGAAGTTGCCCAAATTGGGGCCACAGAATCACAAAATCGTTTCAATCATGTTTTTAAAGAATTTATCCAAGTTTTTACTCAAAAAGAACACCCATTAGTCATATTTTTAGATGATTTACAATGGGCAGATTCAGCTACTTTAAATCTAATTCAATTACTTATAACTGATAGCTATAGCAAATATTTTTTATTTATTGGTGCATATAGAGATAATGAAGTTAGTTCCGCACATCCTTTAATCCAAAAGATAGAAGAAATTAAAAGTAGTGGCACGTTTGTTAATAATCTTGTATTGAAACCTTTAAATTTAGATAATGTAACTCAGCTAGTTACCGAAACTCTCCAGAAAACAGAGATTAACCAGAATGAAGAAACTAGAGCCTTTAACAAAGAAATTATTAAATTAGCTGAGTTAATTTGTAACAAAACAGGTGGAAACCCATTTTTCATCACACAACTAATTCAAGCACTTCATCAAGAGAAACTGTTAATATTTGATTTTACTAATGCTAAATGGCAATGGAGTATAGAGGATATTCAAGCAATTGGAATTACCGATAAAAATGTAGTTGAGTTAGTTGCCAGCCGAGTTGAAAAACTACCACAGTTCACCCAAGATGTTTTAAAATTAGCAGCTTGCGTGGGTGACAGATTTAGTTTGGATGTTTTATCGATAGTCAATGAAAAATCACCTTCTTTGACAGCGAATGATTTACACTCGGCTTTGCAAGCGGGATTAATTCTGCCTTTAAGTGAAGCTTACCGCATTCCTTTAGTTTTTAATCAAGAAGAAGCGGTTAATTTAAATTTCGACACTTCACGGGTGGGTTACAAGTTCTTGCATGACAGAGTACAGCAAGCAGCATATTCCTTAATTCCAGAAGAACTCAAGAAATCTACTCACTTGAGAATTGGGCAATTGCTTCTTCAAAATATACCTAAAGAGGAAATAGAAGCTAATATTTTTGATATCGTTAATCAGTTAAATGTAGGTATTGTTAACCTGATAGAGCAATCTAAAAAAACTGAATTGGCACGATTAAATTTAATTGCAGGACGAAAAGCTAAAGCTTCTACAGCTTACGAAGCTGCTTTTAAATACTTCACAAATGGGATAGAACTGTTAAATATAGACGCTTGGCAAACGGAATATACCTTAACCATCGGTTTATATGAAGGAGCCGCAGAAGCAGCCTATTTGGGTGGTGATTTTGAGCAGATGCAAAAATGGGCTGAGGTGGTGCAGCAAAAAGCGAAAATTCTTTTAGATAAAGTGAAAGTCTATGAAGTACAAATTATCGCTTCTATCATTCAAAGCAAACAACTGGAAGCCATTAAAATAGCAGTATCAATTCTGCAATTGTTAGGAATAAATTTTCCAGACGAACCGACATCAACTGATATTCAGCAGGGAATGGATGAAATCGCTGCTTCTTTGAAGGGTAAAGCGATCGCAGATTTAATTAACTTACCATTAATGACCGATCCTAACAAGATTGCAGCCATGAGAATCTTAATGGGAGTTCTACCAGCGGCTTTTCAAACTGCTCCGGCAATGATGCCAATTATTGTCTGTAAAATGGTCAATTTGTCCTTAAACTATGGGAATACAGCTGTATCTGCTTATGGTTATAGTCTTTATGGATTACTTCTTTGTGGAGTTCAAGGAGAAATTGATTCTGGCTATAAATTTGGAAAATTAGCTTCACGCCTGGTGTCACAATTTAATGCTGAAGAACTTAAGGCTAAGATTTTGACGGTTGTTAGTGCCCATGTTATGCATTGGAAAGAGCATGTTAGAGAGACATTAACATCATCAATATCAGGATATTCTAGTGGTCTGGAAACTGGAGATTTAGAATATGCTGGTTATTGTGGTTACATTTATCCCTATCATTCATTTTGGCTGGGTAAAGAACTTTGGATTCTAGAAAAAGAATTGATAGCTTATTGTGATTCGCTGAAAAAAATCAATCAACAAGTAGCTTTCACTTGGAACTCAGTGTATTTGCAAACAGTTCTGAACTTGAAAGGAACTTTTGAAAATGCGGACTGTTTAATTGGAGAAGCCTACAACGAGCAAGTTATGCTGCCAATTCATCAGCAAGTAAATGACCTTTACACAATTAACCATTTATTTGTTAATAAGCTAATGCTCTCTTACATATTTGGGGAGTATTTTAAAGCTGTAGAAAATGCTGCGATCGCAGAAAACTCTTTAGGTGGTGTTACAGGCTTATTTGTTGTTCCAGTGTTTTATTTTTACGATTCTTTAGCCTACTTAGCAATTTATCATACTGCTAAAGAGTCTGAGAAGCAAGCTATTCTAGAAAAAGTCCAAGTTAATCAGCAAAAGATGGAACTTTGGGCTACTCATGCTCCCACAAATCACTTACACAGATTTTATCTCGTCGAGGCAGAACGGTATCAAGTTTTGGGTCAAAAGCTTGAAGCAATGGACTATTATGAAAACTCGATTGCCAAATCTCAAGCAAACGGTTTTCTCCAAGAAGAAGCTTTAGCCTATGAGTTAGCTGGAAAATTCTATCAATCTTTAGGTAAAGAATTAATTCATCAAACTTATATAACTAAAGCCTATTATGCCTATATTCGTTGGGGTGCGATCGCTAAAGTTAAACACTTAGAATCAAAGTATGTTTTTCTAGTAGGACAAACTACTACCATAGAAAACACTAGTTCAAAAATTGATACAACTCATATTACCACTAACACTACTACCAATAGCAGTTTGAGTGATTTTCTAGATTTCAATGCATTCATCAAGTTTTCACAAGCGATTACTAATGAAATTGTTTTAGAAAATTTATTGGGTAAGCTGATCCAAATTTTACTAGAAAATGCTGCCGCACAAAAAGCAGCACTACTCCTACTTAAAAATAATCACCTGTATATTGAAGCTTCTGGAAATGCTACTGACGATGTAGTGACGGTTTTACGTTCTATTCCTGTTGAAACCTATCAAGATTTACCGCTGTCTGTAATTAATTATGTTCTCCGAACCCAGCAATATATTGTATTAAATGATGCAATAATTACGGAGCCTTTTAATTTTGATATCTATATCCAAAAATCTCAAACCAAATCAATCTTTTGTTTGCCGATTATGTATCAATCGCAGCTTACTGGTATTATTTATTTAGAAAACCAGTTATCATCAGGGGCTTTTGTTCCAGAAAGGGTAGAGGTATTAAAAGTCTTAGTTTCTCAAATGGCTATTGCCATAGAAAATGCTAGCTTGTACGCAAGGGCACAAGAGAAATCTAAAGAATTAGAGCAATCGATAAAAGATTTACAAGAGGCGCAACTACAACTTATCCAAAGTGAAAAAATGTCTTCTCTGGGTAATTTAGTTGCAGGTGTAGCACACGAAATAAATAACCCTATTGGTTTTATCACAGGTAGTATTGCCCAAGCAAAAGATATTGTTAAAGATTTAATAGGCTATTTACAACTGTACCGAGAAAAATTCCCCAATCCTGGTGCTGAAATTGAAGAAAAAGCCCAAGAAATAGATATAGATTTTCTGCTAAAAGATTTACCTAAAATGATTGATGGTATGACAGTGGGGACACAGCGCATTCGTAATATTAGTACCTCTCTCCGTACTTTTTCTCGTGCTGATACTACCTCTAAAGTATTAGCTAATATCCATGAAGGTATTGATAGTACTTTGATGATTTTACAACATCGTCTAAAAGCCGATCATAATCGTCCAGCAATTAAAATTATGAAGCACTATGCAGATATCCCATCAGTAAAATGCTATTTGGGACAATTGAATCAGGTGTTTATGAATATTATTGCAAATGCAATTGATGCTTTAGAAGAAGCAAACATCGACCGTAATTTTTTAGAAATTCAAGAAAAATATCCTAATATTATTACTATTGAAACTAATCTAGAAGTAGATAACGAAAATGTAGTAATTAAGATTCAAGATAATGCCAAAGGAATGACAGAAGAAGTTAAATCCTGTATTTTTGAGAATTTATTTACTACCAAATGTGTAGGAAAAGGTACGGGATTAGGATTATCTATTAGTCGGCAAATTATACTTGAAAATCATGGTGGAAATTTGACTTGTGAATCAGTTTTGGGAGAAGGGACACAATTTATAATTTCTATTCCCATTTTGGGAAAATAAGTACCACTTGTTCTCATTAAGTCTGTTAAAATTTGAATATAGCTTAGTTACTGTGTACTACTCTGTCCGCTTTTTGTTGATGTGTGACAGTTGGGGTGCGGAAGGTGGGATAGAAAGTATGCGTTGCGTTTTGTTTTTTAACTTTCGGCATGGGTGCGGACGGTTTTCAGTATTCTTAGGAGTTATGTAAAAATAACTTGAACAATTAACTGACTACTTTGGGTTTGATAATATAGTTCCACTCACCATGAAAAGAATTTCGTTCGATTGCGATAGTATCAAGCTCTTGGTCTGTAACCTT
>NZ_JBWQXL010000067.1:0-27312 GCF_056620565.1 Nostoc sp. LEGE 12454 | reverse complement strand
AGGACAGGCGTTGGACACTCGCCTGTAGATATCCTTCGGCATCGGTGCAATAATCATGCTTTTAAGTAAAACCTTGTCCAGTCAGGATATTTAACTCATTACGTGCGACATCGAATCGCACTACTCTCAACTTATTGTATATTCTTTGAACGGCACACATTCAATTGGAATATTCGCCATAAATTGGGATATGTCCTGACGACCGTAATAAGTAGGAATTCCTCTAGAATCTTGAGCCATCAGTACAATAGGTATTCCAGGAAATATAGGTTGAAAGACATGTATAGCTTTGTCAGCTTCAGTTTTGTGATCCACAATCTGCTTCTTGACTATAACTATTGCAAAAGTCACTCTCTGTTCTTTGATAATTGCGCCTTGAAATTTCATATCTAACTCCTAAGAAAACTACAGTTAAAGTTCAAGACAGATTGGTATGAGATGCACTAATTTCATGTTGTGGATACTATATCAATCCCTAGAACTCTTCCAGGAAGTAATTGGCACTCCTGTGGATAAAGGAAGCAATACTCCTCTTGAGAAAGTGGTTTATAATCTTGTAAATGGTGTGATGAAAAGAAACTGATTACAGCCTGATTAAGAATATCCCTTATTGGTGACTGTACTAAAATTAGCCCTTGATAAAAACCAGTCACCATAACAGGAAAATAAGTACCAGAGAAAATACTTACTGGGTTTTTCAAATCATATTCTTGACCAAGTTCCAAGTCTTGATAGATACTACCAAGCTTAAATAAAACACGCGGTTCTTCCCTTGGGTTGTTTGGAGTGTATGGAAGGGGTAGATATACATCAGACATAAGTTCTCTTCTTATTCGATTATCGAACATATACTAAGCATATAGTAGCACGATGTTTAAAAATCTAACAAAGTTAGAAGTATTTTCTTGCCAAATCGGGCTAAGATTAGGTTAGATGTTCGATTATCAAACAAAGATTAGGTTTCAAGGAGAATGAATTACGCAGAACTAGGTCGCCGAATTCGCTTTGCCAGGGAAGAGGCTTTGCTGTCTCAAGATGCTGTGGCACAGCATCTTGAACTGCCGCGTTCTGCTGTGTCTTTGATTGAGAGTGGCAAACGCAAGGTAGACAGTCTGGAACTCGAACGGTTTTCCCGTTTAGTTGGGAAGAGTATTCTGTTTTTTTTTGATGAAGAGTCTAGAGCAATAGAGGTTAGTAATTTTGAGGAGGATGACCCAACTCAAATCCTTTTCAGTGCCAACCAAGTTGTTGACATATCGCCTGATAAGGAGCAAATTGATCGGTTTCGTCAGTTTCACCGCAACTTTGGGGATTTAGCTCGAAAGTTGAACCGTCTTTCTGAACCTTACTCAAGTGAGCCTTTATACAACGTATTTAAGCCTACTCCAGCAGCAGCCAAGTGGATGGCAGCACAAGAACGTGCCCGACTGGGGATTCCAATTTCTAGCCCAATTAGAAATATGTGGGACGTTTTGGAGAACGAAGGTGTCAGGGTGATGGCATGGAATCTGGTAACGCCCAAATTAGGAGGATGTTTCATTTTTTCACCTTTCCTTGGTTCCTTCATTTTGGTGAAAAGAAACCTTGGAGATTATTCAGCTAATATGCTTAATTTTGTGCTGGCACATGAATATTGCCATCACTTAATTCATCGTCAGCAAAAAGGCATTACCTGCGACCCCAGTGGAAATTATCGCCGACCGGAAGAATACTTTGCTCAATGGTTTGCTGCTAATTTATTAATGCCTGAAGAAGCAATAGTTCCACGATTGACTTTTTATTTAGAAAAGTCAGATGGAGATATTAATGCCGAAATCGTTATGCACTTGGCGTTAGATTTTGGGGTTAGCTATAAAGCTATGCTTTACCGTATGGGGGATAAAAGAATTGGCTTAATTGAGAAAAATGTCTTGCCAAAATTATCTAAAGAAAAGCCAAAACAACTGCTTGCTAAAATTGGTCGTTCTGTTCCTCGCTTGGAAAAATTTAGTCAATTTCCTAATGAGTATAGAGAGATGGTCTTTGATGCGTATCGTTCCGGTTATTTAAGCTTGAGTAAGTTGGCAGAACTGTTAGAAATAACTTTGGAAGAGGCAAAAAATGAATTACAGTCCAGAGATATTCCTATTAATTTGGGTATCAATTCTGAGTTAGAACTTTTAAGCGATATTGAGAACGCTTAACTATTTGGTGTGAAGATTGAACGGAAAAAATAGTGAAGTCAAAAAGTACAGAACCAGAGGCATCGCCAATAATTTTTGATAACACTGTACTGAGTAATTTTGCTCTTTCACAGGTTTTCTATGTCCTCCAAAGGCTCTACGCTGGTAGAGCCTTTGTTGGTAAGGCTGTCCAACGCGAAATCCAAGCAGGAATTAACAGCGCTTCTACATCTGCTCGTTTGCAAAATCGAACGAAACTAGAAGAGATTAATCAGGCTTTAGATGATGGTTGGCTGCAAACACCTCCAGATGATGTTAACCCCAATGATGATGCTATCGAGTTACGACTAACCAGAGAGTACAGTCAACGCTTTGGTGTGGGGGAGTCAGAAGCGATGGCTATAGCCCGTAACCGTAATTGGGTTTTTGCTTCCGATGATGGCCCAGCCAGAAATTTTGCCAAAGAACGGGGGATTCGCTTAACAGGGACTTTGGGTATTCTCATTAAGGCGGTTAAAAACAAAATTCTCTGTTTGTCTCTTGCTGATGCTATTCACGCGCAGATGATTGATGAAGGTTATCGTTCTCCCTTGTCCTACGAAAATGGCATTTCTAGCTATCTCAATCCATAATGCTTAAATGAACCTGTAGTACTATAAACATTCCATGCCTGACTCAACCCCCAAACGCCCTGCTGTATTCATCGAAAAAATGATGCCTGTGCAGGTATTAAACGAGCAAGTTAATTTTGAACATGGGGGAAATCCTTTTAAAGGATTACATCGCTGGTATTCGCGTAAGCCATTATCTTTTAGTCGCGCCAGTGTGTTGGCTTCTTTATTACCAGCAGATATCACAATGCAAGAGTTTGAATATTTGCTGGGGTTAGTACCGGGGAAGGAGGTAAAGCTATATAAAACACCGCCTAATTCTGTGCAAATTAAGAAAGTGCAGGATTATTGTGAGAAGGTTTGGGGAACTCGCACACCAACTGTTTTAGATGCCTTTGCAGGTGGTGGAAGTATCCCTTTTGAGGCGGCGAGATATGGGTTAAATGTGCTGGCTTCTGATTTAAATCCTGTGGCGGTGGTGACGATGAAGGCGGCGATGGAATATCCGCTAAAGTTTGGCCCAGATTTGCAGGAGGATATTGATAAATGGGTGAAGTGGGTTGGGGATGAGGCTGAGAAAAGGTTAGCTGAGTTTTTCCCTTCTTTGCCTGGGGAAACTGTGCAGAATTATTTGTGGGCGCATACAGTTGTTTGTCCTAGTTGTGAGTCTGTTGTTCCGTTGAGTCCTAATTGGTGGTTAAGTCGTGCTAGTAATTATGGAGGAAAAGGACAAGCGAGGAAAATTACGAGTGATTGGTATGCAGTGAAGCCAATTCCTAATCCTGAAAATAAGCGCGTTGATTTTGAATTGGTTAGGGGAAAGAAGGGGAAGGGGACGACTATTCAAACTGATGATGAAGAACATGACCCAGATACTACAATTACCATTAGCAGAGGCGTAGGTAGATGTCCTAATTGTGGAAATGTGATTGAAGATGATGTGATTAAGGATCAAGCTCAATCATTTGGGTTAAAGCAACAATTATATGCCGTGGGTTATAGGAAAGATAAGGGAAGCTTAGAATTTAGAATCGCTAGAGAAAATGATATTTTTGGATACGAATTATCAAATAAAAAAATAGAATATAAACTTCAATTAACAGAACATAACTTAATTCCTAACGAATTGATAATTAATGACCACGGTCAAATTCTAAATTATTGTAAACAATGGTCAGATATATTTAATCCACGTCAGCTTTTAACGGTTGTAACTTATGTAGAAATTATCAATGAAGCAAAAGCACTAATTCAATCTGAATATGAGTGGGAGAAAGCAGAAGCAATTATATCGTACCTCGCACTGGTATTTGACCGTTGTATTGATGTCAATTGTAGGCTAGCTCACGTTAATGCAATGGGCCCAAAAATTGAAGGTGCTTCTGGTCAACATTCTTTAAATTTAATTTGGAATTATCCAGAAACTAATGGAAGTTTACGTTTATGGCGATGGTGTGCTGAAAAGGTAGCATCAGATTATGAGAAATTATGTGCCTTATTCGGAACTAAATCCGGTTCAACAGGTATTCCAGGTATTGAACAATATGACCCAAAATCTATACAAATTAACTCAGCATCAGCCGATAATTTAACTCATATCTCTGACAAATCTGTAGATGCAATTGTGATAGACCCACCATACTATGGCACAATTCCCTATGCCGATTTATCCGACTTTTTCTACGTCTGGCTAAAACGCACCCTCGGCGATATCTTCCCAGAATTATTCTACCTAGAACTTACTGACAAAGAACGCGAAGCCGTCGCCAACCCTTCCCGTTTTCGCAACATGGGAGTATCCCCAGAAATTCTCGCCAACCAAGATTATGAAGCAAAAATGGCGATGGCGTTCGCCGAATACCACCGAGTCCTCCGCGACGACGGCGTAATGACAGTGCAATTCAACCACAAAGACTCCGGCGCGTGGGATGTCTTAGCAAAATCCCTCATCGATGCTGGTTTCGAGATTACCGCATCTTGGGCAGTCAGTACCGAAAACCCGCAAAACTTGCACCAAGCGCAGAAAAACGCAGTATCCAGCACCGTGCTTTTAGTATGCCGCAAACGCGATCCGAATGCTGAACAAGCTTGGTGGGATGACGTGCGAATTGACGTGCGAAATATCGTCTTTGAAAAAGCGCCAGAACTCGAAAAATGCTTAACTGAAGATTCACGTCCGGCAGCTGATAGAGTAGCAGATCCGCAACGCCGCATTAAACCCCCTGGTATAAACTTGTGCTTAAGTGCTTTCGGTTCAGCTTTGAGTGTATTTACCAAATATAGTTCCATCCTCGACAGCGCCGGGAATCAAGTTGAACCCAAAGCAGCATTTGAAGAAGTACGCCAAGCAGTAGTCGAATACCGACTACAAAAGCTATTAGAAGGTAAAGACTTCAACGGTATTGACCCCTTAACCCAATGGTACATCTTGGCATGGGATACCTTTGAAGCGCGAGAATTCCCCTTCGATGAAGCTAGACAACTCGCCTTAGCAGTCGGTGGTTTTGATGTCTCCGATTTAGTCAAAAAACACAAACTACTCGATTCTGGAAGCGGTTACTGTAAATTACTCACCCCGCAACAACGCTTGAAAAAACGCGCCTTCTCCGTCACCGATACTGAATTTTCTGCCAGATATTTAGTAGATGGACTCCACGCCATTATCGCTCTTTACCAAGAGGAAGAAAATACAGAACCAGTCCGTAGATTTATGAAAAATACAGGCTTAGTTAGCAACGATTTATTTATGCGGACATTTGAAGTAGCGTTGAAAGTAATTCCCCGCATTGGTGATGAAAAGAAACGTCTTCCTGAAGAAAAAGCGTTATTAGATTTGTGGTTGGCTATGGATGAAATCAAAGCCAAAGTCTCTTATGTGCAACCTGAAATACCATTTAATGAAGGTGGACAATTGAACTTATTCTGATAATTCCGAACCTACCTAAACAACAACTAATCGATTAGAGTTTCTTTAAGGAAACTAAACCATTGTCTTGAAAATCTATTTCTAGATGATATCCTGCCATGAGAGAAGTCCCAAGTAAAGGTTTATAACCAGCAGCTAAAACTGGAACTAATCTTTCTATACCGTCCCATACAATTGTTGCCAAATGTATAGACAATAAAGAAGGTTTATAACCAGCAGCTAAAACTGGAACTAATCTTTCTATACCGTCCCATACAATTGTTGCCAAATGTATAGACAATAAAGCTTGAGTACCGTCGGCTAACCTTGCTTCGGTACTAGAATATAAGGGAAGATTCATCGCACTGACTGCCTGTGATGGTAAAGTAAGATGGTCATTAAATCCAGTATCAATGACAAAATCTAAAGAAAACTCTGGCTGCGAAGGTAAACGAAAAACCACTGGAATTATTGCCCTACCATCGATTACTTTCCCATAAATCATTCAGCAGTACGCTCCATTGCACCACCAAAACTTACAGCAACATCATAACCAATCCGTATAGTAAACAATCTAGCATTAGGGTTTTTCTGTTTTAACTTTAACGCTGTCTCTACACCAGTTGGATCAATCCCATATTCACCCGTTTCTGCATCAATCACAATCATCTTGCCGATATTGTCACCAGACTCGACATTTTGACGAATACCGTTTTCATAAAACTGTTTAGCTCGAATAGCTACTTCTTCTACACTCCAGAAAATTGATTGCATCACAATTACACCAAATGATTGCTTCTTCAACCATTGTAGTATTTACATTATTTTAGTTAAAATTTAGATAAGAAGAGTGAAAAATGTTGTATTTATAGCAGAGCTACTACAAAAATTCAAAGCTTATGACAGCAAGCAATATTAGGCAGCAAATTTTAGAGTATATTGAAACGTTACCCCCAGAACAGGTAAAAACTCTCCTGTTAACATGGCTGACTAGTTCATCAGGGGATTTAGAAGATTTTGAGCAGTTAGTGACAAATCAAGCTACTCAAACCACAGAAGAATCATTTCAGTACGGTGAGATAGACGCAGCATTAAATTTTCAACCTCTTACTGAAGCCCAAATGGTTCAGCAGAGTCAATCCGCTCTCGAAGCGTACTGTAGCACAGGTTCAGGAGTGGCGCATGACCGTGTGCGCGAATGGGCAGACAGTTTAGGAACTGAACAAGAACGCCCATGTCCCAGATAGTTTGGACTCTAACTGCAATTGACGACTTAAATCGTCATTACGATTTTATCAAACTTAATAATCCTGATGCAGCAGCACGGGCAGTACAAGCAATTGTCTCTTCAGGCGAGAGTTTACAGCAGAATCCTCGTCGAGGCGCAATTGTAGATGAAATAGCAGGGCTACGAAAACTCTTAGTTTCTTTTGGTAAATACGGTTTTATAATTCACTACGTTATTCTTGAGGATGATGTTGTTATTTTACGTGTCTATCACGGGCGAGAAAATCGACCTCGTTAGTATTAATTTTCAAAGGATATAAACAACCGCATAATATGCCGAAAATTTTACGTGAATATCCCTGGAAAATTAGTTACACCAGCAACACCCACAACACCATTGCTGATTTCTACATTCCTGCTTTAGAGTGTGCCATTCAATATGACCGGAAAGCAGGTTTTTTTAGCAGTGCGATTTTAAGTAAAGTTGCACGGGGTTTAGGTGCAATGCTGCACAATAAAGGGCAAATGCGGTTAATCATGGGTTGTCAGTTTAGCCCCCAAGATTTACAAGCAATTCAACAGGGATACGAACTGCGAGACGCATTGCTATCTCGTCTAGACGCAGACTTAAAACCACCAGAAAGTTTTGCCCAACTCAAACACTTTGAAATTCTCAGTTGGTTAATTCAAAATCAGTATCTCGATATTAAAATTGCTATTCCTCTTAAAGAAAATGGATTACCTGAAGATAGTACACAGCAACTAGACCCACAGCATATATTTCACGAAAAAGTTGGCATTTTTACTGA
Organism: Nostoc sp. LEGE 12454; assembly: GCF_056620565.1. Lineage (NCBI taxonomy): Bacteria > Bacillati > Cyanobacteriota > Cyanophyceae > Nostocales > Nostocaceae > Nostoc > Nostoc sp. LEGE 12454. The sequence continues at coordinate 19,598 of NZ_JBWQXL010000067.1, read as the reverse complement.
TAGTAAGGGCGAGAAATTAGCATTTAACGGTTCCAATAACGAATCTATCGGTGGCTGGGAGAGGAATGTAGAATCCTTTCACGTTTATTGTTCTTGGGAGGGAGGAAGGGAACTAGATAGAGTTGAAGAAGAAGTAGCGAGATTTGAGCAACTTTGGTATGACGTATCGCCTAACGTGCGAGTCTTTGAAGTTCCAGAGGCGGTACAGAAAAAGCTGTTGCGTTACGCAAAATCTACTAAACCTGATTGGAATGCCCAAGCTGAATTTGACTCTAGACCAATTAATAATGTTGACAGTTCACAGTTGACGGTTGACGGGGAAGAGCTAACAGTTAATAGTGAACAAAATTGGTCAACTGTTAACAGTTTACAGTTGACTGAAATAAACAGTGAACCCTCATCAGTTAACTGTCAACAGTTAACTGTCATCAGTGAACAAGAACGGTTGGCATTTACTCAACTTGCCAATATTCATGAACATCCCGGCTGCTTAGATTTTTGTTTAAAATCAATTCCCATTCACCCCTGGCCACACCAAATTAAAATACTGCGCCGCGTTGCTCAAAATTTTCCCCAAAGTTTTCTCATCGCTGATGAAGTTGGTTTAGGTAAGACAATTGAAACTGGTTTAATTCTGCGTTATCTGCTGTTATCCAAAAAAGTGAAGCGGGTACTAATTTTAGCACCTGCTAGTGTCCAACCCCAATGGCAAGAAGAACTACGGGAAAAATTTAATCTGCATTTTTGGAGTTACACATCTACAGAATTTAAAGACCCCTACAAGCGGACTATCCCCGCAGCAGCTAATCCCTGGAATACTCAAGATTTAATCCTCGCTTCTTCTCATTTGGTGCGGAGAACTGACAGAATGCACCAGCTGCTATCAGCAGAACCTTGGGATTTAGTAATCTTAGACGAAGCACACCATGCACGCCGCAAAAGTCCCCAAGACCGCAAGGAAACGCCCAATCGCTTGTTACAGTTAGTGGCCCAGTTGAAGGAGAAGACTAAATCCCTGATTCTTCTCTCAGCAACTCCCATGCAAATTGATGCTATAGAAGTTTTCGACTTGTTAAACCTGCTGGGATTGCAGGGACATTGGAGTTACGGCGATAACTTCTGCGATTATTTCGCCTCGCTACAAGGTGCTGTAAAGCCGGAAGTAATTAATTTTTGGCAAGTCATGTCTAGTGATTACTTTGGGCGCGGCGGACAACCTTGTTCTAGATTAGAGCAGTTTTTGACCAAGAGCGATCGCATCCTCGCTTACAAAATGCAGGATACTTGGCAACGGAGAAAGAAAATCTCTAATCACAAACAATTATTGGCAGATGAAGACTTTATCGACACCTCACGCCAATACTTGACAGTGAATACTCCCTTAAAAGACTTGATGTTCCGCCACACCCGCGACACTCTCCGACAATACTATCAGAGGGGACTGCTAGAGCGGGATATTCCTACTAGAGTTGTGCAGGATAACGCTATTACGCTAGAACCCCAACGGGAAGTACCGCTTTATGTAGCTGTCAGCGACTATGTACGTCACTTTTACCGACTGGCACAAATAGATCAGCGTTCTTGTTTGGGTTTTTTGATGACCCTTTACCGCAAACGTTTGACCAGTTCATTTTATGCTATCAAGTCATCTCTGCAACGTCGTTTGGATTATTTGTTAACTCAACGGGGAAGCGTTTTAAGTGACGACGATTTAGTAGATGTGGATAATGAGGATGATACAGTGATTGCTGGGCTGGAATCTTTCTTTGAACCAGTAGACCCCCAGGAAATTCAATATCTTGAAGAATTACTACGTCAATTTGAAAACACTGGGGAAGATAGCAAGCTTTCTCGCTTTATTCAAATTTTACGCCAAGAATTAACTGATCGAGAAAGTGCGATCGTCTTCACTCAGTACACTGACACGATGGACTATCTACGGGATACATTGAAGGAGTTGTACGGTAGCCAAGTAGCTTGTTACTCAGGTCGTGGTGGGGAACTGTTGACAGTTAACAGTTCACCGTTGAATGAACAATCCAGTCAACAGTCAACAGCCAACAGTCAACCAAATTGGTGTCTAGTTCCCAAGGAAGAAATTAAACGCCGATTTCGCCAAGATGAAATCAAAATTCTCCTCTGTACTGAATCTGCTTCCGAGGGTTTGAATTTACAAAATTGCGGCGTGTTGATTAATTATGATATGCCTTGGAATCCTATGCGGGTCGAACAGCGTATTGGGAGAATTGACCGCATTGGACAAAGATATCCGACTGTGCGAATTCACAATTTTTACTATGATGGCACTGTAGAAGCGAAAGTTTATCGAAAATTGCGCGATCGCATAAACGCTTTTGCCACTGTTGTTGGTAATCTTCAGCCGATTTTAGCCCAAGTTCCTACCTTTATTGAAAGGGCTGTTATGAGTGCTGATCCAGAAGAAGAGGATGTTTTAATGTCTCAATTCGATTCTGTGTTAGACAGTCCACCACCTCGTCTCGCAATTGAGGAAATGGTAGCAATGGATTTAGAAGCTGACTTAGCGGAAATTCAAAAACCAATTGCTTCAGCTCCCTTTACGCCAGAAACTATTGAGCAGTTATTCACCTACTCAGCAATTTTAAAAGCTAATGGTGTGCAGTTTGAGAGAAGGAGCGAACGTACTTGGCAACTGAATTACAAAGGGCAGAATTACATGGTTACTTTTTACCCTAGTGTTTTTGATGAAATGCCTTCCCTACGATTAATGAATTTTGGCGACCCCTTGTTTGAAAAAATGCTACAAACCATTAATTTTTGAGCCTACAGTTTTAACATTTATATTCCTGGCGTAGTGGGATATGGGGTGGAAATTTAACGAAAATACGGGATTATATAATCCCATAATTTAGTAATTTTACTATTTTCAAATCTTCTCAAAAGGAACCATTCAAAGCTTTATTTACCCGTGGTATATTGACGTTTTGAGCATTAAAAATGATTTTAAAAGCAATATCTCTCGCTGACTGCTTCAACACTTGCAGATAAGCAACAGCATCATCACGTCGGCGGAATCTTTTCACAACAATATTTTCTTGATTGGGAATATCACGGACAATACACCACGGTTTTAATTGCTCAGAATAAGTCATATTCTACCCCTTAAAAATGCTGTAAAATAACCATGCTATGTAGTTTTAAATCGCCAAATTTTACCTTAAACGAGGAGGTATACTCAAAGACAGGTCAAATTGATATTGACAATTAGAATTATGCGTGCATTAGATTTATTGGACAGATATATAGCGTTCCGACTGGAATGAAATATTGTGTACTGAGTCTGAAAACCGTCCTTAACTAAACGGTATTGGGATAGGGCGGGGATAGTGCTTCGGATCAAAAACGAAACGCCCTTTAACCACATTTTTGCACGAGCTATACTGTGAGGAGGGCAATTGAGTTTTTGACAAATCTTCTTAGAATAGCTTGACTGCAAATTCAACTTCAGTCGTACTGGGCAAGTTGGGGTAGTTCACCAGCTATTTGATGTTTTAATATCTATAACAACTGGAATAGGGCTGAGAAACTTTTGGGCAGCAGCAACCATACAATTGTGTAATATATGGCTAACTTGGTCAACTTCAGTCTCTGGACATTCCAGTACAATTTCATCATGCCTTACACAGATGAGTTTTGTTCTGAATTTAGCTAATGGATTTGAAAGTTTTACCATAGCTAATTTGTTGATGTCGGCATTTAAACCTTGTACTGGATGGTTAAATAGCTCTGATAGTCGGGGCTTGTTTACCCATCTCCGTCGTCTGTTTGCTAGTGTACGACTTTCCTTAATGCCTTGGATGTATTTACGTTTGATGTTTTCATGCCACCTAGCTATTCCAGGATAAGCTTCAAAGAACCGTTGACTGAAAGCTTTTGCTTGCTCTAATGTCATTGCCACCCCATATTTTACTTGGGCGTAAATTTGGAGTTTGGCAGCGCCCATACCGAAAATCAATCCAAAGTTTATTGCTTTTGCTAGTCTGCGGTCTTCTTCAGTCACTTCATTGATATATTTTCCAGTTACTAGAGATGCTGTTAATCGATGTAAGTCAGCCCCCTGGCGATAGACTTGGCACATCTTTGTATCACCACTAAGCCGAGCCATAATTCGTAGTTCTATTTGGGAGTAATCGGCTTTGATAATTTTATAGCCAGGGGCAGCAATGAAACAGCTACGAGCGGCTTCATCACGGGGAATATTTTGTAGAGGTGGTTTCCGGCAAGAAAATCTACCGGATTTTGCCCCTAATTGATAATAGTTAGGATGAATTCTCCCAGTTTTGGGGTGGATATGCTGGGGTAGTTTCTCGGTAAAAGTGCCAATAATTTTGGATAGACGGCGGTAATCTAGCAATGCTTGAATTATGGGATACTGTGCAGCTAAAGAAACTAATTTACTTTGATTAGTTGAGTTGATTTTGATACCAATAGCTTGTAGAGCAGCCAAAACTTGCTGAGGTGAATTCGGGTTTATTGTATCTGTCAGTTCTGGCAGCAATGATATTTGAGAGCTAGCAATACGGAGTTGCTTGAGTTGGTTTAAAGCATCTGTTTTTTCAGCTTCTAGTTTTGTACCCAGTATCTGCCATCGAGACAAGTCAAATAGCATTCCGTTAAGTTCCATTTGAGCTACAACAGGCATACACTGAAATTCCAGTCGGGCAATTTTGAGTAACTTTGCCTGCTTTAACTTCTTGAGGAGAATTGGGTAAAGGTCAAGTAATATGGCAGCATCTACGGCAGCATAGTGCAATTGAACCTTGGTGAGAGGTTTACACCAATCACTGATTTGTTGAGTTTTATCTAGTTGAAGGTGTAGTAGCTTTTTAACTATATTTTGTAAAGATGAGCTTGTTTTTAATCCTGCGGTTAGAACTTTATAAGCAAGTTGGGTATCAAAGAATTTACCGGAGGGTTGAAGTCCTGCGAGCGTGAGAAATTGCCAGTCGAACTTGGCATTATGTGCAATTTTGACAGCAGAGTTACAAAGCAGTTTTTTGAGTAGTGGGCGATCGCTTTTGGGAATAGCTGGTAAATCAATCAGCACTACTGGATGGTTTGGTGCAGCTATTTGAATCAGTCTAATAGAATCAGTTAGAGGGTCAAGTCCTGTTGTTTCACAATCTATGGCTAAAACCTCTGCCTGAAACAGACCTTGGAGAGCAGAATTAAGAGTTGAAACATTGGAAACAAGAGTATATTTTGGGGTAAAAATACTGGAATTATTTGTATTTATTAAGCCTGTATTCATAATGTATTAAATTTTAAGTTATCACCTAGAAGCGATAGCTTGTATATATATCTAGCAACTTCAAAATATTTAGTTTTTTACAAAGATTTGAAAACCTATTAAAGAGAGGTAATACTATAGCGGTGTGCAGTTGAGGAAGATACAAAAACTTTGCTGGGAAGATTATACAGCAACTACTTTTGTCTTCTCATCCGAGCGATAACCGCCATATCGATATTCCTCTCTTTATATGATTAACTGACTTTACGTTTACCTGTTTTTGCAATGTTAGAATGCTGAATATTCTCTCGAACAGATGTCAAAGCAGTAGGAGCCAATTCTCTAATAATGGGTGTGACAATTTCTGGTGCCAGTTCTAAACGATGCTTAATCTGTGCTTGCAACCAGGCTAAAGGAACACTTTTACTGTTGACTTTTTGTTTGATAATTAAGTCAGGATTGGATGTTGAAGCTTTTTTTATGGCAGTGGCAATTTTTCTGGCTGTTCGTAAATCAATTTTGTCTACATCAATGCTAATAAAGTTGTCTGGTTGAGGTTCTGGTTTTGATGTAATATGGTTAGTTGATTGATTTTGATTTTCCAACTTGAGAGATTTCTTAATATCAATATATTCCAAGTGTGATTGTTCAGATGTTGTGTTGTTGGTATGGGATTCGATATTGAGCGTAAATTTCTGCCACAGATGGACTATTCCCACAACGAAATCAACGAGTATCACAACGGTATAGAAGGCTGTAATTCCAATGATGAGATGATTTAAAATCTCTTGAATTTCTTGAGTATTCATGATGACTAACTTGAAAATTTATGTTCATAATTAAAGAAGCGATCGCTTCCATATAACAGAAAAATCCTCAGATGAAAATTTGAATAGACTGAGGATTTATTGAAAATTCAGAACAAGCTAATTTGCACAGTTGAATTTGATGAAGGTTTAGGAGTTGGAGTGCTTTGGGTCGAGTCTAAGTTAGGCAAGGCATTGACATTACGCTTACCCCATCCCTCTTCTCTTGTGCTGCGTGTTTAACTACGCTGCGTCGAATTGACCTGCTAAGATAGTTGAATTCATTTTTTACCTGATTAAAATGAATGATGCGATTATTGCTGGCATTGCTCGTATCACCATCACCTATAAATTCATAAAAACTCTTGCAACCCTTTGGTAATTTATCGTATTTGGTTAAAACTTCATTACCTACCCAAAGATAAAGGTCAGTGTAATCCCTATGTAAAGGTGCTTCGTAAGTTGCAGGCATCATGTAGGTAAGAACTTCTGTGGCTGTGCTGGAAACACCAACCTGATCCTGTTCGTATTCAGTGAAGATAAGTTCCAATCGATCCTGAATACAAGCAAACTTCAGCCATTGGGGAATCGTATCACTCCAAGGACTGCGATGAATTACCAATGGCCCTGCAAGGTAGCGAACATGGTGTAGGGAAAATTCAGCTATTTCTAAAAGGCTTGCTAATAATTCTTTTGGTGTATTTAAACTTGCCAAAATTTGCAGCATTTTTTGGGTGTTATCTGGCAGTTTGGTACTATTACCATTACTAATTTCTGCCATTATTTCTGGTGAAATTAAATTCATTTGCTCCATTTTTCATCTCGATATGAGCGCATCACCAAAAATAGCCAATCGGCTAAAAAATTAATGTCCAATAGGTGAATGCTGATACTAGATAAATCTTTTTATGCTGGCATTGATACAGCTTTTTTAGGTAATGTCAATGAACAACGAACCCACAATTAACCAAAATCTTGATACTGACGACAGTAGTAATTATCAGTCTGGCAGTGGCTATCAATCTTTATGTTACGGTGTTGAGCAATTAAGTTCTGGAGATAGTAGTAATCCCTTGCAAGCAGACCAATTTAGGGATGGTTATCAAGAGAATATTTTTGAAATCAATCTTGGGGATACACCTTACACTGAATCGGCTGCTAATCCCAATCCTCAATTACCAGGATATGGCTCTGGCTCCGGTTACAAGTCTAATAAAAGTCAACAGTCAGCATCCCCAGAGCTAGAGTTATAAGTCATATTTTCACTCTCTTCCTATACCCCATAAGCAACAAGTAATTGGGTTTTTATTCAATAAATTACTTTGCTGATTGGGGTATAGTTACTGTCATTTTTAAACCTGGAATTATGAAGATACCAAAAGCATGGATATTTCTTCTGGTTGTCATAACTTGTATTATTTATAGTATCGCTGCACAAGCTACAATCAACACATTTGGTGATGGCAATTTACCGACTCGAATTGTAGAAGTTGCAAATCCTCAGTCTCGACTACCTGCTACTAAAGTTTTGCTGCCAGACTGGAACCGCATTTCTCTAGGCCAGCTACCAGGGATCAGTCAATCAGGTGCAATTGATGGCAGTCCCTACAGCCAGACACTAGGTTATGACCTGAGTCGCACTTGGAATGTGGGTATGACTCCTGACCAATATTTGAAGTTAGGAGATATCAGTGAAGCATTACAAGCAGAGGAGTTTTCTTTGCAGGCGATCCAGGCGATCGCTCTCCGCACACAACCAGAGGCGAACACAGACATCAACAGTATAGATTTAAACAAAATTGCCTTGAGTGAATTTCCCCTGATTGGGGAGCAGACATTGAGCCATTTAGCTCAGGTTGTTCCAGAATTAGCTAAGACACAAGTAAACAATATTACACCTGTTGCAACCTTACTAAAATCTCACTTAATTGCCGCATCTAATTTAACACTAGCTCAGGTACTAACACAGTATGAAGTTGGGCAAATGAAGCTGGGACAAATCAACTTGTCAGAGTTTTCTATTTCTTCAATTCCTAACTTAGATGCAGTACAGCTACAACAATTTACAGGTTGGATGAATAGCAATGTTTCGGATATTCCTGGTTTGGGACAAGTACCTTTAGGATCAATGCCTAATCCCATCACTGAAATTGGTAGCTTGGTAATGCGGATTGATGTAGTTTATGGGCCAGCAGAAAACCGCCGTAACAATACGATTTCTGGTTCAGACGTGCAAGGGTTTTCTGTGCCTTGTACTGAAAAAGACTGCGCCTATTTAGAATTGGATGATTTGGAGAATACAGGTCGTCAGGAACGCGGTAAGTTAGAAGGTAAACAGTGGATTTCCGGTAAATACCAAGAAGTCGAGGGCGGGCGGGGTATCCTGAAAGCAGCGAATAACGGTCGGGAACCAACAGGAAGGCTACCGTTTGGTAAAGCTTTTAAGGTGGTGATAATGGAGCCGGATGAAACCACTGATACGGTAGATACGGCTTTGTTCTTTCGGTTTTGTGCTTGGCGAATGGGTTGTACACCTTACTTTATCGGGCCTGTTCCTTTTTTCAGCTACAAGGTTAACTCCCTGATATTTGTAGGTAATTTGAGTGAACAGAGGACAAATACTACGTCTTTACCAACCGGAGCTACAAGAGAGCCGAAAGCTAAGACTACCAACGGTACTGGAGTAAGAGAGAAGATTAATCCATGCACGTTTAGTAATGGTAGTCAGTCGATAACAGGTCAATCATTCTCCGGTATTGATTTGCGATCGCTCTCAAATGCAATTGCGGAGATTGAGAGCGCTGGTAGCGGGGATTACAAAGCAGTTGGTATACATACCTGTGCGGATGGGGGTTTAAATTGTGGTCGCGCTCTCGGTCGCTACCAGTTCATGAGTTATAACCCCTATGCAGTGCAGTTAATTGCTGCCAAGCCTAGAGGTCAAGAGTTTCTGAGTCAAGTGGAGCAAGGGCATCAACCAACAGAGGCTGAACTATTTGAGTTTTTTCCTCCAGCTGACCAAGATAGGGCGTTTATGGCTGATATGGCTAACAAAATTCAAGTAACACAAGAGCAAATCGATCCGGCTACAGGACAGCCATTTACAGGCGAACGCCTAATTGAACGAGTGGCTCAAAAGCATTTTGGTGGTGATTACAGCAAAGTTGATGGAAATGGCTCAGATGCCCTCGGTCGCCTCAGTCTCAAAGATTACGGCAAAACCGCTTTAGCTAGTTATCGCAACAGTAATAGCGATAATGGAACGCTGACCTGTTCTCCCAATGTAAATTCTAGCTACATCAGCACTGCTAAAAATACTGGAAATGGGAGGTAGAGTATGACAGATTTATCTAAAACTTCTATTACCTCACCCCATGAGATAAAAGAAATATTTGATACTGATACCAATTCAAAAATACACTTTGGGCAAACAGGGGAAGGAAAGGGAGTTTATTCTGACTCCGCCTCCCCTACTCAATCTCAACCACTGAAGGCAACTGCATATCAATTACCAGCACCGACTATGAGGGTACGCTACTGGGTTCATTGGTTTCGCATTGGTTTGGGCATCTTTTTGTTGCTGTCGATTCTCATGAGCTTAGGGGGCTGTAGCTTAAATGCGGCAACCGTTACTTGGAACAAAGCTGCTAATGTTGTGCCTGCAACAGTCGTTGAACAGGTGATTGTAGAAAATACAGAGTTGAATGCCAAAGTATCTGCTAAAAATATACTGGCTTGGAGTGTGGAAGGAAAAGACGGCAGGTTCGCAGTTTTCAACTTGAACACGCCTGATGTCTGTGGTGCTTTGGGATGTCTGTATACTGGTTACTGGCTCAGAAAGGACAAACCAATTACTCAGGTATTCTTGAGTTACTTGAATCCCAATCTGCCACCAGGTAAACATTTGTTGTCAGTGGGAGAGAACCGAGGTCAGGCATTACCGTGCATTAAAGTACTGCAAACCGAGCAGGAGCAGCTACGCCAATTGAATTTTTGTTTCAATGGCACTGGCTATCAACTTGCTGATAGTCAGCTTTTCACTAATAGTAAAAATTCCCAAAGTTGATAACTCGAAATCTAGAAGAAAACTCTGCCATAGTCATCTTAGCTACGGCAGGGTATTTTCATCTAAAACCTCTAGGAAATTTCCATTAAATCGGTATCTAGGTCAATGGTGGATGAAGAGTGCTGAGTTAAAAGGCCGCCCACAAGTGGATGCCGTGCGGGGCATATACCAAGTACATAAGTACTGAGTGACTTTTAATCTACTCAGGACTCATGACTCAGCACTGAGTAGTGGGTAGTTTACCAGCACAGACGCTATAGTTGCATTGGACTATTCCTCATCATCCAGTTCATCGTCTTCCTCCTCAAAATCATCATCGTCTAACTCAGCTTCTAAATCGTCGGTTTCATCGAGGAAGTCGTCATCGTCAATAAGTTGAATTTTGCGAGGTGGCTTGGTCGCTGGTTTGGATTTACGAACGCTTTGAGTTTTGTTCCTATTTTTATTTGGTGGCAATACTTCCACGTCTACAGATACCGATTCTCCTGGCAAAGCAGGTAGGGATTGAGGTTCATTAAAACCAGCGATCGCATCATGTTGTTGCCAAATGAGGGCTTTAGCTGTGGGCTGACCCAAATAAAATTGAGACAGATTTTCAACGGTGGGTTTAGTATAGTCTACAGTCTTACAACAGTCGTGTTTATTCTTACCTTCGCCTTCTTTTACAGCTTTGAACTCGACTGACAGCACACCTAAGCTACGCCACCTATCGTTTTTGCCGCTAAATGGCACTTGGAAATAGTCAGCAAAGGTTTTCTCCAAAGAACGGTAAAACTCCTCACGCACTGACTTAAAACTCCACAGAGCTACATTCTTAAAGCGGACAACGACAGGAGTAGTATGCAGGGGTTGATTATCCTCATCCAGAAACACCAGTGCATGTTCTGAACACACATCCATTGTTCTCTTGTCAAGGTTATGTTTGTATTCATCATAAAGCCCAACAAAAGAACCACCTAAGTCTTCAACATCTGATTTATAACGGATATACTCTGGTACAAAAGCTAAAACTAGTAACCGTGCTTGAGTAATTAAGAGTCCAGTAACATCTTCAGTTAGGGTGACAATAGTTAGGTCGTTCTCCTGTGGCATATCAAGCCAGCCAGCCTTTTCTAGCTGATCTTCTGGAATTAGAAGTCCGGCGGGTTTGTCATTAACGACAATGCCGTAAGGCAGTAACGGTCGTCTAACTTGGTTATAACTGTCGCTGAGAAGTTCTGGGTCAATATCGTCAATATCAAGGTCTGACAATTGAGTGTTAGGAGCTTTAGATTTAGCTGCTTGAGCTTTGGTATTAGCTTTGGGATTAGAAGCAGCAGTTTTGGTAGTAGATTGATTGGAGCGATTAGAGTTGTTTGAAACCCTAGATTTAACCATTGGACTACATAAATATGATTGCCCAACGCATGAGGCGTTAGCCTCAAAACTTAGTTATTTCTTGTCAATTATGATTTAATTTAATGCAACCTAAAATATATTTATCTTACCATGCTAAATATAGTTTTTAGGGATAATGAGGGAATATAGACACTGATGTTAAACTCGTTATTTTAGCTTGACTATCAGATTAGGTTAGTTTTTGAAATCAGTGTCTATTACGTTAAGTCATTATCCTAAATATTAAAAAAGTGATGTGCTTATCTGCGAACTTTTCGTTTTGTTTTGTTGTGCCAGTAAACAGTAATAATTTCTGGGGTAGGAAGTCCTCTTTTACATATAACTCGTAAGCCGCGAAGTTCATCTATAAATGGGGCATAAACAGTATTACGCAAATGAACAATTAGCCACAATTATTCAGCCTATTCTAGAGCTACCTTCACGCATCGTATGCTTCTTTACTGTTGCAGTTATCGAATCTCTCCCGTGATGATTTATTGGCCAGGTTTAACAGCAAGCATTCATAAAGATGTCCTGTATCTGAAACTCCTCTAGAAATAGAGTTTCTAACACCTCTAAAAAAAATGTCCAAAAGGTCAATACCCTAGCTTTAACTTGGTAGCTAAAATTTCTGCTAAATGCCTACTTAACTGCTATGAACATTTACCAGAAAAATCTACCACACAACCAGATCACTGCTAACTCAACATTAATTGAAGTCTCATCCTTCCAAGCACCTCTGGCTAGCATTGACTTTGGCAAGTTGTTTCAGCAGTATAACAATCCCCAAGGTTGGATGATGGTAGGTGGAATGCTCTTCGTTTTACTGTTGTTGCAAATCAGTGGTACTGGTAAAGGAAAAATCACCACTGGTAAAGTCTCCGGTATCAGCGAGAAACTAGCAGCAACTAACCTAGCACTCAAGCAAATCAAGGAGTGCAAACACAATAAAGTTACCCTGTGGTCTGGAACTCCTCGCTATTGGATAAAAGGTAAATGGCGGGGGTTGCTGGCTAACATACAAACTATGCTTGGTGCTGCACCTACAGTTTGGTTTCCCAATGCCGAAAGGGGAACACTGGTAATAGGTGCGCCTGGGTCTGGTAAAACCTACTCAACCATAGACCGGATGTTAGAAAGTGCGATGCAGCAAGGTTTTCCGATTTTACTCTACGACAAGAAGGGCGACCAACTACGACTCCATGCACCCTTAGCAGCCCGTTATGGCTATAAAGTACGAGTATTTGCCCCCGGTGAACCCTTTAGCGGTACGATCAATCCTTTGGATTATATGCGTGATGCACGCGATGGGGTAATGGCAGGGGAAATTGGACAAGTGATTAACCGCAATGCTTCCAGTGGTGGTAAAAGTGATGAGTTCTTTGCTAAAGCCGGGGACTTGTTAGCTAAGGCACTTTTACAGTTAGTTAAGGGTTCACCTTACCCAGATATGGCGATGCTTTATGCGGTGCTACGGTTGCCAAAACTGGTACAGCGCCTTGACCATGCGGTGCAGTCAAAAAGGTTGGATGAATGGGTGGCGACTTCGTTTATTCAATTTTTGAGTGCCAAGGATGCAGAGAAGACTATTTCGGGGATTTTGACCACAGCAGCAGGTACTTTCTCATCTTTCATCCAAGCTGATTTGCTGAGGGCATTTATAGGGAAATCGGATATTCCTACTAAGCTTGAAGGTAGAGAGATGGTGGTGTTCAAGCTAGATGATGAACGTCGCAGTGTGGTGGGGCCTCTGCTGGCAGCTGCAATGCACTTGATGATTGTTGGTAATTTGAGCCGTCCCCGCAAAGACCCGTTGATTATTTCTTTGGATGAATTACCATCAATTAAGCTAGACCGACTGCCACAGTGGATTAATGAATATCGTTCCAATGGTGCCTGCTTTATTCTGGGTATCCAAAGTTTAGAGCAACTTTACGATATTTATGGGGATAAAATGGGGAGTGCGATCGCTTCTGCTTGCAGTACCCATGTTTTGTTCAATCCTGGTAACTACAAAACGGCTGAGGATTACTCAAAGCGTTACGGTGAGAAGGAAGTGCTGATTAAAAATCGTACCACAGGGCGATCGCTTGGCGGACAAATGAGCCGTTCAATTAGCTGGAGTGAGAATTTGCAAAAAATGCCTGTAATCAGTGCTGACGAAATTTTGAAATTTCCTCAAGGCAAGTGCGTAATTACTAGTCCAGGTTACAGTTCCGAGGGACAAGCTTCTATTCCTTATCCTTTAATTATTCCGGTGTCCAAAGCCGATGAAAAACGGGCGCATGATAGTGAGGCTCTTTGGGATACACAAGTTAAACCTGCTTTAGAAAGTCAGGTGATAATTCCTGATATTAAAACGTTAACACAAGCATTACATGAACGGATTGAGTCAGCAGCGCGGATGTTGCCATTACCAGAGGAAGATGTAGCACCTGCACAGGAGTCTAGTAACAGTGAAACTGATGTTTTAGAAAATTTCCCAACACGAGTTTATCAAACACCCGGATTGCAAGGATAAGAGGCTGGTAGCTTTTAAAAAGTGAAATATTGTTGGATATCTTGTTGCTTACAGTGTAGAATCTTAAGTGTTTGCTGGTAGATTTTGGCAGCCTTTCTTCGCTTTTTTAGGTTGTGTTCACCCCGTTTAAGTAAGTGTTATAAGGTGTTGCGACTGTAATTTTCTAGAGCATTACAGAGTTACCAATGGTTGTAGACCCTAAGAAGTGCAAGTTATACGCGCGATAGCTTACTATTTCGGAAATTGGCGAATGTATTGAAATTAAAATTTTACAAATTAATGCTGAATATTAGCAAGACAATATCACCTTTTACCCTTGACTTTTTTCAATGCTGCAAGTCGTACTTCTGCATTGAGCAAATAACCAAAACCCACCTTTTCTAAACGCAGCACAAATTCCTCTCGTGTATTGCCCAATTTACTAGCAGTAGCATCCAAATTCCAATTATGGTTCGCTAACTGACTCAGCAAATAAACTCGGCGAGTCTGCATTCCTGATAAGCGATAAGTCTTCAAATACTCCAATTCACCATTCTCTCGAATAATCGCTTCCCCAATATGATTTTCTTCGTTTGGGTTGAGGTCAGTAATAAATCGTTGTAACATGAACGAACCAGCAGTATAGACTTTTTGAGAAATTAACTTGCGTCCTAACAGTCCCTCGGCCATGAAACCCTGAAACGATGCCCAATCTAAACGCATATTTTGTACTGCTGCTCTCAAGGCTTTTAAATCATTAATTTTTGACTCATCTAAAGATACACTCATGGGAAAAGTCGTATCGTGCAGTAAAGCGTATTGGTACAATAACTCACCATAGAAGTCTTCTAACAAGCTATTGTGCAAAAGTCGATAGTCTTCTGGTGTGGGTACTACAAAAGCTGATGCTAATGCTTCGGCAACAAATACCAATACCCCAACCTGTTGAGAGTGAATTTCAAATACCCGCAAAGCATCTTCAAGTCCAGCAATGTAACGTCCACTAAAAGAGCTTTCCATTCGGCTACCCAACCCATGAGAAAGGGCATACTTAGAATATTCACTCCAGGCGATATCAGGGCCAGAGAAAAACATTGATAAAAAGCCTTCCATTGCCAAGTGCAGTGGCAAAAATCTCAGTTGATTACTAGATTCCCGCTTCACCATCCGGTGCATTAACCGGACACTGGCGCAACCATAGTTTAGTTGTTTACCATCTGTTTTAAAAAGCTGTCCCCCAAAAGCCCCCACAGGACTGCCGTCATCAGTCCAAGACAACACTAGTCCGTGAGGAACATAGGAAAAATATTTCATTCCTGGTGCTGTCATTTCTCCTGCTAAGGAAACAACTGTTAAATCTTCATCGTAGCTACGACGCAGCAAGCGCAAGTCGTTACGTACTTGATGGCGCAATAATGGCACAATCCGCACTGCTCCCCGTATTTGAGAAGGAGCAATTTCTAGTCCTTTGAGTGATATGTCTGCTAACAGATTGCTTTTGGATGCCATAGGATGGTGTGTCTATTTTTATTAACTTTAAGCAACACCGTATTTGGTATAAGGACGTTTGTATGGGGGATGCAAGCCTAAAACAATATCTGAAGCTGGAACTCCTCTTTCCACTAGCTCTTGAGCAATATCGGCTTCTGTCATGTTGTGCTGAATCCAAATTTTATTATCTTTAATGTCTAAATGAATGTAACAGGCATAAATACGATTAAACTCTTGCCAACCAATATCTAGAATTTGATAGTGATCGTGTTCTGTATCAAAAATGAGTTGACATTCAATATTTGGTTCGTTTGGGGGGTTTGGGGTGGCATGGGCGATTAATAATTCGCGCACGATTTGGCGATATTTGGCTAGTTTTTCCATTCGATTATCTCCTCTGTATTCGGTTGATATGCTATTATCTTTACGGCATAATGTGATATTGCCGCTTGAGTAAAACGCTCCTGAAAAAAAGTATTAAAAATATCAATAGGAACAGCTAAATAGAGGATACGATCAGGCTCAGTCATTTCTAAGGCAAGGCGATAGTTGAGAAACTGCCCTAGTGCATTATGAAAGTCAGTAATGACGGAGGGATTGATAAAGCTTTTAACTTCTACAGCAATTTTCTGCTCATCTTTTTCAGCAGCAAATACTTTTTCAGCAGCAAGATCAATCTCTAGTTTAACGCGCTCGATGCGAATGATTAATGGATCGCTAGTAATTGTCCATCCGTCTTTGATTAAGGCTTGCTTGACGGCTTGGTGGAATAGGTCTTTGGCCATAGTGGAATATTTACAACGGTTTTCAACTATATGAAGTACACCTATACCTTACAGCCTACACCCTTAACATTTGCTTGACTCGCTCTGCTAAATATGCTTCCAGTTCAGCTAAAGACGCAGAACCTTCAGCAAACCGGGCAAAGCCCAACATCGTAGGTAAATCTTCTGCATCCCGTAATCCTACTGTGGGAATTGTGGCGCTAAGGGGATGTAAAGAAAAGTCATCGGCGTTGTAAACAGGGTTGCAATGAATAATGGAAGTTTTTTGTTTCGGGTCTAAATGATGACGATATACACGTAGAATTTCCGATGCTCCACTGGGGGGGTCGTTTTCCCAACCATCGGTTACAAGTACTACTAAATCTGCGCCCCAGTCCAAAGCATCCAGTAAGGGAGTAGCGAGGTCTGTTTGTCCACGAGGTAGAATCAGCAGTGGATCGTTGGTTGATGCTGTCCAAAAAGCTTGGTATTCCTGGGATGCTGCTTTTAGTAAGTAATGAGTAGCTAAGGCTACCCCTAAAGGACGACGATGTTTTTCGGCTGAACCGGAACTGGAGTAGCTGCAATCTAGGACTGCGGCTACTCGTCCTAGTTTTAGGGGTGATTTTCTTAATGTGAAAGCAGCAGATTTCTCTAATGCTTGGTTTAAGATATCCCACTGCTGTTTGCGAGTATCCAATGGCAAAGATAAGATATACAGCGCCAAACGAGTTAGGGGGAGACGACCTAAATTAATGTCGATTTCTACTTCTGTGCGGTTGGCTGAACCTTGAAAGCGTAATTTTTCATTCAAGGTCATTTGCTCTTGAATACGGGATAAAAAGACCTCTCGTTTAATTCCGTGTTTTGCTGCTAAACCTTCGGCAACTGTAAAGGGTAGTTGATAAACTGCTTGAGCGCTATAGTGTGCTTGGCGAAATGTCTCGAATAGCTCTGTTTGATAAACTTGCTGTTTCCATTTCCCAAACAGAAAATTACCTAATTCTCCTGGTAGGGTGAGGTGAGCATGGGAGGCTACAGCCCGAAATTTGGAGCGATACTTGACAGCATCAAAGTTAATGTCACGTTTTTGCTGGAGATAATCACGAGCGATCGCTCTGCTACGACGATTATTAATACTTCTTTTCCGTAATTGTTGCAATACTTCCCAACCTCGTTGTGGTGGTAGGGCTGTTAATGCTGCGGCAATTAATGCACCTTCTTCTTGTCGATGTTCAGGGGGTGTATGTTTTCCTGTTGCTAGTAATTTGAGGATAATCTGCGCTTGGTTGAAGTGGTTAATCCCTGCTGCCAATGTCCGGGTATAGAGTAACCGGTAATTACCTAAAATATAGTCGTGCAAAAAGTCAATAGATACGCGCTGCCCGTAACCATCACCGTAGAACTCACGCTGTCCTGTGCAGGAGAGGCAGGCATTAATGAACATGACTAAATCTTCCCTTGCCACCTGCTGATGTTGGTTCGCCCGATTAATGTCCATTGTTGGCATAGTGGCTTTTTTGAAGGGGGTACTGTTCGGGGAATGACGACACGACAAGCTAGGATAGCGTTACAGGCTAGGTTCGGAAGTCGCACCAAAGTCCCGCAAACAGTATTAACGACTATTTTAAGTTCTAGATTAGAAAATAGCTATAGGAATCTGACTTAAATCTTACTAAGTATACTGAGGCTTTAAACTCTATAAAGTAAGTCTGCAAATTCATGAGACACGTCCTTAATTTCCCCATATACTGCATAGATAACTTTGACGGCGCTAATAGACAGCAAGTGCTATTTCTCAACATTATTTTGCCATATCTCTTTAAGAAACTTTTTGAACTTTTCTAGAATCAGAGGTAAATCACTATCAATTTCTTGGGTTTGTTGCTCATTTGTCATTGGACGAAACAGACGACGGCCTCGACTATCAAAACCAATTTTATCTGCAACTGCCATAAAGATTGAGTAATCTTTTGGTACTGGTAAATCTCCACCTTTGCGCTGAAGAATTAAAAAGCTGGTGATAATTCCCAATCCACATTCTACCTGAAAGTTCTCTGTAGGTAACTGAATGGAAGCAATTAGCAAAGCCATGTCTTCTAATAGCCATCTGCGAAAGTGTGCTTGGTTAGATGAAGACAGAATTCCATTAGACACCAAGATACAGACTATTTCACCAGGTTGTAATTGATTTAAACACTGTTCTACAAATAAGCACTCTTGTTCTGCTTGGGTTTTCAACTTGGATGTAATAATGTAGCTTCCATCTCCGTGTTTTATCCATTTATAAGCCATCTCAAATCGGGCTAGTTCTGAATCGGAAGTGAGATTAATTTTGCAATAGGGAGGATTGGCAAGTGCTACAGTAGGCAAGGAAATTGGCAGAGGAGGATTACTGACACAATTTTGAAATAGTTGTTGCCACTCAGTAATTTTAATTTCCATCAAAACAAACTTCCTTGCAACAGATTTTCTGCTTTAGTATTTTCATATTTAATACCATTAATCAGCAAACTATTATTTAGCTTAGTTTTAGGTGTTGATGCGGGAGTTTCATACTTTAAATTTGGTCGAATAAAAGAAATTCCCTTCCCAGTCAGCGTATCTCCGATAACTAAATCTCCACCCAAACTAGGAATAGGCAATGCCAAGTAGGGAGCGTAAAGCATGAAGTTTAAACTTGCTATTTTTATTAGTAGTGAATCCCACTCCCAGCCTGTTAAACTGATGGCATAATTGGACATTTCCAATGCTAATCGTCCTGTACCAAGTGCTGGTTCATATATATGAAATGGTGCTATTGCAGCAGAACTGTCAACTGCTGCAATAGCCATTGTCCTGGCCGTCCAAGTAGGAGTAGGATAGAATTTAGCTCTTGATTGCCCGTAACGATTAGCAGCTAACAAATGACCAAAGTAATCGAAGGGACAAGAAATCAAAAGCTTCAGTTCTAGTTCTTGAATAAGACGATTACTCGCACCGTTACATCCCTCTGGCTCATGAGGCAATTTAGCAATGCTGGGATGCCCTAGTGCATAAAGTAACCAATCAGTAAAATAGGCAATAAATCTGGAAGGACTGCCACATCCACCTTTAGGAATAGATTGCAGACAGCTTGAGAGCATCTGTAAAACTTGAGGATGTCCTAAGTCTAAAAACTCAGTTTGTGGTATTTCTTTAGGTAGTTCTCCAGTTTCCATTGTCCATCGCCATTGCTCCCACCTACCTTGATATTCATCATCTAATTTCAGTAGTTTTGATAATAGCCATCCATGTTCAAAAGTTGATTTGAGTACCATTGGTGTTATCTTTAATAAACATTTGC
>NZ_JBWQXL010000066.1:0-30529 GCF_056620565.1 Nostoc sp. LEGE 12454 | reverse complement strand
AGTGAACCACGAGTCCGTAAACGTCGCCCAAAAATTTATCCTTTGATGACCAAACCCCGGCATGAATTACGAAATCTTTTGAAAACTGCTTAACCACAATTGTTTCAGCTTTTCTTAGTGCCATTCGGCTATGACCACAGTTATTATTTCATCGCCAGTTTTATTGAAGATCATATCCGCCACCATGCGCTCGCTTTTAAAAAACTAGACCGGAAAACAGGAATTCAGATTTGACACTTTTCTTAAGTTTTATATTGAACAGGACTTACGCAACTGGCACAATGCGATCGCCGATTACTAGTACATAAGTATTATTGGAATCTGATTCCGAAAGCCTTGTATTCGTAATAGAAGCTGGTGTATTGGAAGCAAAGCATGAAATATTCATGAGAAAATAGGTAGAGGTTGTATGAGATAAATGTTGCTTACGGGAATGAGATTTACTAAGCTTAATTACTACCAATACTTATTAAGTAGTCAAATTAATTATCCGATGACCAATTTGGCAGAGCATTTGGAGACTATTAGCCATGATGCAATTAACTACTATTTAAAGAGAGAAAAGTTAACACTTCGATTACTCTGGGATAACGTGAAAGGGGAAGCTGAACCGTGCTTATTTGACCGATTTGGAAGGAAAAGTGCTGAATTTGTTGGAGTTTGAATATAAAAAAAGATCCCCCTCTCACTGACTTGTACACACACGATCTGCATCGAACAAGCCATCATTTGTGGTACGGTTTGTTGGTTAAAGCTAAACAACTGTTGGCGCAGCAAATAGAGATACTGCTGAACATACTGATGCTGTTTTAGGGCTATGAGGATGGTAGTAGCTAAAGTTAACTGATAAAAATAGGTGAGCTATTCCATTGCTTTTTATAAAAAGTTATGAGTTTTTATATGAGTTTTTATATTACCTTTTGAAATAATTTTAATAAAAATTGTGTAACAATAATTCAAAAGCTACCTGAGATTCATTATAAATTCCGTTAAAATACAATGGGTGGAAATCTATTTTACTTATCAACTATCATTAATTAATTGTGCCCAAATTTGATTTCTAATTTTACTAAATAATTTTAAACATATTTATATGTGTAAAAAAGTAATAAAATCAATAAAAATTAACTACAAGTTAATTCTACTAAAATTACACTTTAATTAGTATAGTAAACAAACAATTAATAAAGCTCAATGGAACTTAAAATTCAATTCAATCCTTGTTATTCTGTTCAAACTATAGAAGTAGACAATATCTTTTTTTTGTCAGAAAGAGAAAAAGTCTGGTTAAACGATCATCTTTCTCATACTTTAGCTACTTTCATCGATGGTGAACGCAATATTGACGAAATTATTGATACCATTCAACAGTCGCTACTGCAAGACCCAAAATCTTTACAGTCAGCTACCACTTTTTTCCAAGAAGTTCTCAATGTGAGTATTCAAGCCCAATATGCTTTATTACAAATGCAACAAAAGGGCTATATTCTTCAAGAAGATAACTCTCTGGCATCGCACTTAGACATCTTCTGTCATCATCTTAATATTGCTCCCATAGTAGCCCATCAAAGATTGCGATCGACTAAAGTAGTAGTAAAAGCATTAGGTTCGGTTGCTGCTGAAGACCTGATTGCTGTGCTTGAGTCTCTGCAAATTCAAGTAGCAGACGAAGGTGATTTGACAGTAGTTTTAACCGATGATTATCTCAATCTTGAGCTAGATAAGTTCAATCAACAAGCCTTAAAATCCCAATCTCCTTGGATACTGGTTAAGCCATTAGGGACAATAGTCTGGATTGGGCCTTTATTTGATCCTCAGAAAACAGGTTGTTGGAACTGTTTAGCCCAGCGTTTGCGAGAGAATAGACCGATTGAAGGGTTTATTGAGAGACAGAAGCAAATATCTTCCCCTTTAACTCCTCCTTTAGGATTTTTGCCATCTACAGTACAAACTGCTTTAGGGATGGCAGCCACAGAGGTATTTAAGTGGATTGTCCAACGGGAAAATCAACAATTAGAAAGCAGTTTGATTGCTTACGATGCGATCGCACTGCAAACTCAAAATCATGGCTGGGTGAAGCGTCCTCAATGTTCTAGTTGTGGAGAGATGGTAAATGGGTTAACCAACAATCCCCTACCTGTTGTTTTAGAACACCGCCAGAAAACCTTTACTGTCGATGGAGGACACCGTATTTGTTCGCCACAAGAAACTCTCAGGAAATATCAGCATCATATTAGCCCCATTACTGGCGTTGTGCGAGAACTAAATAAAATTCCTGGGAATGGATTAACTCATAATTACATCGCTAAACATCATTTTCTCAGTGTTTTCGACGATTGCGCTAGTTTGCGCCAAAATTTGGGGGGTAGAAGTGCGGGAAAAGGTAGGACTGACTCTCAAGCGATGGCTAGTGGTTTTTGCGAAGCAATTGAGCGATATTCTGGGGTGTTTCAAGGGTATGAAATTAGAGAAAAAGGCATTTACCAACAAATGGGAGAGAAGGCGATCCATCCCAATGTTTGTATGAACTTCAGCCAACAGCAATATCAGAATAGAGAGCAATGGAATGTTGAGTGTCAAGGTTGGTTTCAAAAAGTCCCCGAACCTTTTGATGAACAAAGAGAAATTGACTGGACTCCTGTTTGGTCTTTAACCCATCAGGAATTTAAGTATCTGCCAACGGCTTACTGCTATTATGGCTATCGACCGGACTATAAACCTGACTGTTGGGCTGATTCTAATGGATGTGCGGCGGGTAATACTCTTGAAGAAGCTATTCTGCAAGGGTTTATGGAGTTAGTAGAACGGGATGCTGTTGCGTTGTGGTGGTATAACTCTCTGCAAAAGCCGCAAGTGGATTTAGATAGTTTCGACGAGCCTTATTTTCAAAGCCTGAAGCAATATTATCAAACTATTAATCGGGAACTTTGGGTTTTAGATATTACCAGCGATCTGAATATTCCTGTGTTTGCTGCTGTGACTCGAAGAAGCGATCGCTCTGTAGAAGATATTGTTTTGGGTTATGGCGCTCATTTCGATGCCAAGATTGCTATTAGTCGAGCCTTGACTGAAGTTAACCAAATTCTACCCAACGTTTTATTTGCCAAAGCTGATGGAAGTACTCAATATCCTCCATCAGCCGATCGCTTGGCGGTAGATTGGTGGAAAACCGCAACTTTAAGCGATCAACCTTATTTAGTTGCAAGCGAGAGAATTGCTGCTAAAGTCAGTGGCGATTATCGCGAAGTTGCAAGTGACGATTTACTCGAAGATGTCAAGCTCTGTCAACAAATCGTTGAGAACAAAGGTTTAGAAATGCTCGTTTTAGATCAGACTCGTCCCGATATTGGACTGAGAGTTGCTAAAGTCATCGTTCCGGGAATGCGCCATATGTGGAAAAGGTTAGCGCCTGGACGGCTTTATGACGTTCCAGTGAAAATGAGTTGGTTGTCAGAGTCACTTACAGAAGAGCGACTCAATTCTTTTCCCATGTGGATGTGAAGTTCTCCTTAGTTAGTGATGTTATTTTTTATGAGTTTTTCTATGAGTCCTGGAATGAGTTTTATGAGTTTCAGAGACTAATAAAAAACTAATATCAAATTAAATCAGGTGGAAATCAACGCGAAGACGAAAACTTTACTCAACGCATAATTTCTCAACCTATTTAATGACAGCTTTCCTTTAACAACACCTTCTAAACAACAAAAATCACATTTTGAAACGAGAAAATCATGGCAACC
Organism: Nostoc sp. LEGE 12454; assembly: GCF_056620565.1. Classification (NCBI taxonomy): domain Bacteria; kingdom Bacillati; phylum Cyanobacteriota; class Cyanophyceae; order Nostocales; family Nostocaceae; genus Nostoc; species Nostoc sp. LEGE 12454. Next base: position 26,789 of record NZ_JBWQXL010000066.1, on the reverse strand, counting down.
TACACAGTCGAAGCTTTGGAACAATTTACTCCAGTAGAGGCTGAGGGTCTGGAATTTGAATCAGCAGAGATGGAAGGAAAGTATTCAAGCTGAGGCAATGTATAACTAAAAAATGAATTACAACAGGAAGTAAAACGTGTCACAATCACCAAAATCACCATCATCAGCACCCCAAGATTCGATCGAAAATTCGATATCTTCACCCATTCAAGCAGCATTTATTAAAAATTGGAAAACCACAACGATTGCAATAACCCTCTCCTTCAGTGGCTTTGTAGCATTCTCACCTAGTATGTTTGGTGGTGAACAAGCACCTTTAGTTCAGGTCTGTAAATATGTGACAGCTGGAGGACTCGCTACTCTTGGTATTGTTTCTAAAGATTTCAATGTAATAGGTCGAGGTTAAGAAACGTTGTAAAGTCAAAAAACTTACTCAGAGGGATACTGTTAGATGTAGTTACTACAGACGTAATCAAAAAAGATATTGGCTTTGATTCCTCACTCATTACGCATCAAGACCTCTATTGGAGAAATTTTATGTCTATTAAATTCACACTCCCAACTAATCTTTCTCACCTAAAACTCGGTGAAGCGATCGCATTTCAAGGTATATCCGATAATGGAGTCACTAAAGTCGAGTTACTCGCAGATGATAAGTTTAAACTAGGAGAAACAGGAGTTTATGACGGTACTTGGACAATTAGTTATCCCTTCAATCGTGCGGGTAAACGTCGGATAGTTGCTAATGGGTTAGATGCGAATCAACAACAAATTAGCAGCGATGCAGTTGATGTTTTCTTGGTTGGTGCGAGACAGAATGAACTCGGTATCGATATTTACAGCAATAATGGCAACTCAATTGATTGGCAAACAGTCAAAAACAGCGATATTTCCTTTGCATTTGCCAAAGCAACTGAAGGTGAAACCTTCGTAGATAGTCAATTTGCAAAACATTGGAAAAGTATGAAAGCTGCCGGATTAATTCGGGGTGCATATCATTTCTTTCGACCACTAAAAGACCCCAAATTACAAGCAGACAACTTTTTGAAACAAATCCAAGATTTGGAAATAGGTGATTTACCGCCCGTTTTAGATATCGAACATTATCCAGAAAAAATTGCCTTGGAATGGCAACAAGTCAGTCTGAATCAGCGAATTGATATTGTCCAACAATGGTTAGATAAAGTCGAGTCAGCCACTGGTCGCAAACCGATAATCTACAGCAGTCCTAGTTTTTGGGATGAATATATGGAAGACTCGCAAGCTTTTATCAATTATCCCTTGTGGTTAGCTCACTATACAGATAAACCCGAACCAACTGTTCCAGCTAACAATTGGGGTGGAAAAGGATGGACTATTTGGCAGTATACAGAAAGTGGTACTGTCGCAGGTGTCAATGGCTTTGTTGACAGAAATCGCTTTAATAGCTCGTTTGACGATTTAGTTGCATTTGTTAAAGATTCGTTGATTGCATAAACTTATCTTTTTTACCTAGCGACTAAATCATCCTAGATGTATCTACATGATCTACCAACTTATTAACCAGGTTTTTTAATTATGAAACTCCAAGACTTTGCTACCCTCGACCAGAAATATGGCTTCGATGCGATCGCAGCTGACAAAGAATTAGCCCAAGATATCCAAAAGGTGTTAATTTCGTTGAAATTTTTGGAACCACCTGCTGACGGCAGCTTTGGTCCCCTTTCCACGGATGCATTAATCGAATTTGAAGAAACTTTCAATTGCCCAGAGAAAAACTTTTTGGGTAAAGAAGCAGCCAGCAAATTACTACAAACATCATCCAATGACTTACCTCAACCTAAATTAAATCTAAGTAATGACTTAGCTAGTAGTATTATTAAGTATATGCAATCAAAAGGATACCGGATTGCGACGGGAGCCAATAAATACAACATTGTCTATGTTGAAGGCTTAGATCCCGATGGTAAGTTAAACGATGATGCTCCGAACTGTTTCAATGATTTGCGGATGATACTAGAAATTATTGATGGTAAACCGATTATTAGAGGTAAATGGGAAGGAACAACCGAACCTGGTACTCACTACACTATAAATCCAATGAGTCCGAGTGGAGCAGCACGTATTGCTTTTGGACAGTATAAATCTTGGCAAGTAGGCATTCATTACGGTGGTGGCTCAGAGCCTCATGAAGCACTAGTTCAGGTACAACCAATTACAGTCTATCGAGACAAAAACAAAGATTCTATACGCTCTGGCGATAAAACCGAGACGGGAAAATTTGAAATTGACCAACATTGGGGATTCGACTATCGTCGTAACGATATTTCTTATGCAAGTGCAGGCTGTCTTGTTGGACGTACTCGCGCAGGTCATAAGGAATTTATGCATATTCTCAAGCAGGATAAGCGCTATCTGAGAAATAATAAGTACACCTTCCAGACAACAATTATTCCTGGGGATGAATTAAGGAAACTATTTCAGTGGGAGTGAGAGTTTTAAAGCAACCGACATATAAATCCGTAGGGTGGAATGTCACTTACTTAAGCTAAAAAACTTGAGCGTAGGTTGGGTTCCTCCACCCAACCCAACAACTTTTCTTATTTATGTTGGGTTACGCTTACGCTCCACCCAACCTAGAGTTCTTAAGTAAGCGCCATTCATCTAACTTTGAACCGGGCACAGTATAAGGTGCGTTTGCTTTGTACAGATATTAAGGTAGTAGAGGGGAAGTAGTTCTCAAGGATAGTTATGCAGAAAGGAATAACACGACTGAGCAGCTTGAATTGTTTTCCGAGCCAGATTGATTACAGATCATGATAAACGGATATTCGATTATTGATGCGGATTCCCACGTTATTGAACCTCCCAGTATGTGGGCTGAATATCTCGAACCAGAATTTAAACAATTTGCCCCCTCAGCAGACATGAAAATTCAAGGGGTAGACATTGTAAAAAAAGTCTCTAGGCAAGTTCGAGATAAGGGGAATAAGCAGATGATGTCAGCTCATCCTAATGCTTATTTCCAAGGCTACAATGTCGAGTCTCACGTTCAAGAGATGGTGCTGATGGGGATCGATCTGGCATTCCTTTATCCAACTTATGGATTGTGGCTTTGGGCGATTGATACTATGCAACCAGAAGTTGCTGGCGCTTTTACCCGCGCTTACAACAATTGGTTAAAAGACTTTTGCAGTTACGCTCCAGATAAATTGAAGGGGGTAGGAGCAATTAATCTGCACGCACCAGAGTCAATGGTGCATGAATTACATAGAATTGTTGATTTTGGCTGGAAAGCCGTTTTTTTACGCCCTAACCCCGTCAAAGGAAGACTATTGAGCGACTCTGCTTACGAGCCTTTTTGGACAGAATGCGAACAATTAGGCATAGCAGTAGGCATTCACGAAGGGACTCACAGTCGTTTGCCAACTACTGGTACAGAAAGGTTTAACACTCGTTTTGCTACCCATGCTTGCTCTCATCCGATGGAACAGATGATGGCTTTATTAGCCTTGATTGAAGGAGGGGTGTTAGAACGTCATCCAAAACTGAAAGTGGCTTTTCTGGAGTCCGGTTGTGGCTGGCTTCCCTATTGGCTGTGGCGACTAGATGAAGAGTATGAAAATTTAGCTTGGGAGGATACAATTCATGATAATGTCAAAATCAAGCCATCAGAGTATTTTCGTCGCCAGTGCTTTATTGCCATAGAGCCTTCAGAACCATTACTGGTACAGGTGATCGAATATATTGGCACGGATAAGTTAATCTTTGGTTCGGATTATCCCCATATGGATCACAAGCCGAACATCGTTGCAGAAATGGTAAAGCTTGAGGAAAAATTATCGAAAGAAACTGTGCAAAATATTCTTTGGGATAACCCTCGCCGTTTTTACAATTTGTCTTGAATTACAGATTATATAGGAGCGAAAGATAATGTCGAATTTACCATCATCATTTGATTCAATGCAAGGATCGGTCGAAGGCATTAATGGAGAATCATCAGAAGAAGGACAATGGTATAAAGCCAATACAGTTTACCAGATATTAGAAATAAGCAAGCCTCGTGAAGAAGAAAAGACAGAAGATAAAAATATAGTTACAACTATATTAGTAAAAGAAAGAGGTAATGGAGATGGAAATATTCAACCAGACAGTTTCGATGTGTGTCTCCTTGATCAGGAGACAATAAAAAAGCTTCAAGATTATCCAAATTATCCAAAAAAAGGCGATGGCAAGAATATCTCTTCATATTTGCCCTCATCAGGAGCCATTTTTTCAGAAGGTTTTTTCAATGCATTATCTAACGTTGATACTAAAAAAGTTGAACAAATTGAGATAAGTAATTTTTATCATCCGATGCGGACTCTACTATATAGCCGTAAAATATCTCAATTGATTTCTAAAACTTGGTGGTCTTATATAGAAGCACAAAAGAACGACAAGAAAATATGGGAAAATTTTAGGAATGGTAATTGGGATGAGATTATTGAGTCTAATATTAGCGTTGAGTCTAATATCAGTGGTCTTGATATTTTAGATGGTCTTATAGCTAGAGAAATTTTTCTGTGGGGTGGGGGAGATTCTCCTGATCAACCCGATCCCGATCATGAAAATAACTTTTACTCGCCTTTAAAGGAGTCTTCAACTAGTAAAAACCAAGCAAGATTTTTAATTTTACCTAACAACAGAGGTTGGCAAGGAATTTCTTTATCACTCTTATTAGCTGGACAAGCATATTACAAAAGAAAAGATAAATACTCTGATAAATACCACCAAATTTCCCAACCTATTTTTAGTACAGGTGAAATCACTATGCTGCATAGTTTAGAGGTAGATTGGAGTAAATTTCATGGTGACATCAAAGAAATTATAATCCGCCATGACAAACCTTGGGTAGGTTATCATATTGTTATCCCCTATCCTCCAATACCTTATTATGCTGATCAAGAAGATATTAAAAAATGGGCGTGGGCCAAAGAAGAGTATTTAAACGAAGTTCCAAAAAACGAACGTCATTTTCCTTTTTATATAAAGGAAAATAACAAATATTTAATAGATGTGGACTATTTTAAGCCTCCTTATCCCTATATTCCACTCAGTTGTAGTTAATTTAAAAAGTCACTCCCTAAACATAAGTAGTATATGTTTTTATTTTGACTTTATTTAACTTGTAGGGGTAAAGGTAGCAAAGCTGCAACAAAGTGCCATGTAATAGCTCAAACCCTGACTCACACGGGAGTTAAAAAAATTTTTGACTCTAAAAATCCCAAGCCGCATCAAGTTAGAGTCGTTTGTTCATATCTAAGCGGAATATGCCATTAGGATTGATATGCTGCCAAATCAACAGAGTCAACGTCCGCACCATCCTATAAGGATCATTCGCTTCTCCTAGACTGACTCAGCTAAAACTTTCTTAGATGTTGTGCTGTAGTGTACAATGTAGCTCCAATGAATGATAAAATCCTGGAAAGCCTTGATAAAAAAAGATTCCAGGATTTTATGAACTTTCATATGAATCGTCAGCTAAACAATATTAACAATATTAAAGCAGACTACGAGATTATTCAAAAAATCTATGAAAGTGCTAATTCATTAGTTTATCGAGGAATTTTTAAGCCTAATATTCAACCTGTTATCTTAAAGATTCTCAAAGAAAACTACCCCACTCCCTCAGAACTAAATCGATATAAGCAAGAATATGAAATTACTCGCTCCTTAAATAACGATGGAGTTATTAAAACATATGATTTGCAGCGATACGAAAATAGTTTAGTCATGTTCTTAGAATACTTTGGAGGTGTATCTTTAAAATTGTTAATGCGCGATCGCCAATTTAGTCTCAAGGAATTTCTCTCTATTGCCATCAAAACTACTGATAGTTTGGCTACTATTCACGCTGCCAATATTATTCACAAAGATATTAATCCCTCTAATATTGTCTATAACCTAGAAACAGAACAACTCAAAATCATCGATTTCGGCATCTCTACCTCTTTAGCGTGGGAAAATCAGACAGTTGGCAATATTGATCGATTAGAAGGAACTTTAGCTTATATTGCTCCAGAGCAAACTGGAAGAATGAACCGAGGGATAGATTACCGCAGCGATTTTTATTCCTTGGGTGCTACCTTTTACGAATTGCTGACTAATCAACTACCTTTTGCAACTACTGACCCTATAGAATTAGTTCATTGTCATATAGCTCAACAACCTGTTCCCCCACATAAACTTGTAGAAACGTTAAATACACCGTCTCAACTAATACCTAAAACCGTTTCAGACATTGTGATGAAATTGTTGGCAAAAACCCCAGAAGAACGATACCAAAGTGCTTGGGGAATCAAAGCCGACTTGGAAATCTGTCGCGATCGCTTACGGAGTTTAGGGCAAATTGACGAGTTTGGTTTAGGAACTCAGGATATTTGCGAGCGCTTTGTCATTCCTGAAAAACTTTACGGTAGAGAAGAAGAAGTTACGCAACTATTAACTACTTTTGAGCGAGTCAGTCAAGGTAGCACTGAGACAATACTGGTTTCTGGTTATTCGGGAATTGGCAAAACTGCCTTAGTTAATGAAGTTCATAAACCGATATTACGCCAGCGAGGGTATTTTATTAGTGGAAAATTCGATCAGTTGCAGCGAGATACTCCTTATGGAGCGATCACCTTAGCCTTTCAAGACTTAATACGCCAGTTGCTTACCGAATCTGAAGCAGCATTACAAACTTGGAAACGAGAACTTTTAGTAGCTTTGAATCCTAATGCTCAGATCATTATTGATGTAATTCCTGAAGTGGAGCAGATTATCGGTAAACAGCAGCCAGTTGAGCTATTAGGATCAACTGAGGCTCAACAAAATCGATTTAACTTATTCTTTCAAAGATTTATTGGTGTTTTTAGCAAAAAAGAACACCCTTTAGTTATCTTTATAGACGATTTACAGTGGGCAGATTTAGCATCTCTGAAGTTAATTGAGTTATTAATAACTGATGTTGACAGCCAATATATATTGATAATTGGAGCTTACCGAGATAATGAAGTCGATGCAATTCATCCTTTAATACAAACCTTAGAGCAAATTAAAAAAGACGGTGCTAAGGTCAATAATATTTTACTGCAACCATTAAAAATCCTATATATCAACCAATTAATTGCCGATACTTTAAGTTGCTCGATAGAAAAGTCAAAACATCTTGCAGAATTAGTAAGTAATAAAACTCAAGGTAATCCTTTTTTCTTGACTCAATTACTCCAATTTTTGTACAGAGAAAATATTTTCTCGTTTGACCAAATTAAAAATTCTTGGTGCTGGAATATTAAGGATATCAAAAGAGTAGAAATAACTGATAATGTCGTTGATTTAACTATCGCTAAGATTACCAACTTGGATGAAAAGACTCAGAAAATTTTGCAATTAGCAGCTTGTATTGGCAACAAATTTAATTTAGAAGTTCTTTCTGTAGTCAATAACAAATCTCAAATAACTACAGCTAGAGAACTTCAAGCAGCAATAAAGGCAGGCTTGATTTTACCTCTGAGTAATGACTATAAAATACCTCTGCTTTGGAATCAGGAAGAATTATCAAGGGAGACTTCTGAAATATTCGATGCTTTTAGTCCTAAAATTCCTAAATATATTCCCTATAAATTTTTGCACGATAGAGTCCAGCAAGCTGCCTATGCTTTGATTCCAGAAGAAGAGAAAAAAGTAGTTCATCTGCAAATAGGTCGTCTTCTACTCGAAAATACTCAAGAAAATAAATTAGAGGAAAATATTTTTGATATTGTCAATCAACTAAACGAAGGGGTTGAATTAATTACTGAGTGCTCAGAAAGAGATAATTTAGCCAAATTAAATCTTCAAGCTGGTAAAAGGGCGAAAGCATCAACAGCTTATCAACCTGCCCTGAGGTATTTAGAAACTGGGTTAGCATTATTATCACAAAATAGTTGGGAAAAACAGTATAAATTAACTTTAGAAATTTATGTAAAAACTTTAGAATTACTCTACTTAAATACTAAGTACGATCAAATTGAATATTTTTCAGAAACTATTCTAAAACAAGCTAATAATATTCTCGATATGGTCGAAGTTTATAATATAAAGATATTTTATTATTTTGCTATATTAGACAGTCATCGCGCAATAGATAATGCCCTTAATATTTTATCAAAACTAGGAATAGATATCTATAATAAAACTATCGATATAAATGAGAAAGTTGAGCAACAAGAAAAATATATTAAATCACTCTTTCCAAACAAAAAAATAGAATATTTAGCTAATCTACCTGTAATAACTGACAAATATAAACTAGCAGCTATACAAATCTTACAGCAGATAATACCGCCTACGTTTACTGCCAACTTTTCATTGTTCGTTCAGGTAATATTAACCCTACTTAAGCTTTGTCTTAAAGATGGAAATTATCCTCAAGCTTCTATGACCTATAGTTATTATGGACTACTTCTTTGTGGAATAAGAAAGGATATGAATTATGGATATAAGTTTGGAGAATTGTCTCTCAAGTTACTAAATAAATGTGATAGTTCTCAATCGGAGTCTCTAACTATTCATGTATATTATGGATTTATCTGGCACTGGAAAATATTTCTTAAAGAAAAAGTGGCACGAGATAAATTGTTAAGTACTTTTCAGAAAGGAATAAATATAGGAGATCGTGAGTATTCTGGTTATGTATCTATAGACTATTGCTTGATCGAGTTTTTTGGGGGAGATCATTTAAAACAAGTTGAAAATGATGAAATAAAATATACTGCATTTACGAAAAAATATAAGCAAAAATATTTAACTGATTATCTAGACATTTTTAAAAAAACAGTTAAATTTTTAACCATAAAATCTAACAATAAAGATTTTTTTTTAATGGGTGATTCTCAACAAGAAGAAGAAAAAAATATTCAAGAATATGTTAAATGTTCTAACCAATGGTTATTATATACTTTCTATTTAAATAAAACAATAATTTACTATTTTTTTGGAGATTTATATCATGCTATTGATAATACAATTAATACAGAAAAATATATAGAAAGTATTGGCTCATATTTAACTGCACCACAGCATAACTTATACTCTTCTCTTTCCTTCCTTGGTTATTATCATAATTGTAATCTAGAGCAAAAAAAAACAATTTTAAAACAAGTAGAAAAAAATCAGCAAGATCTAAAAAGATGGGCTGATGACTGCTCCGCTAACTTTCAAAATAAATACGATTTAGTAGAAGCAGAGAAAGCACGAGTTTTGGGGCAAAATTGGCAAGCTCAAGAATTTTATGAAAAAGCAATTCAAGGTGCTAAAAAATCTGAATTTATTCACGAAGAAGCCATAGCTTACGAACGTGCAGCAGAATTTTATCTGTCTCTGGGTAGAGAAGAAATAGGTAAACTATACTTAAGAAATGCCTATCATTGTTATAGTCGCTGGGGTGCAAAAGCCAAAGTTAAAGCTTTAGAATTAGAGTACCCACAGTTTCTAATGGATATAAACAACCGAAAAGAAAAGCAAAGCATTAATACAACTGAATCTACTAGTGGTACAAATCCCCAAGCACTCGATATCATCACAGTCACAAAAGCATCTCAAGTATTAGCTAGCGAAATTAAACTAGACCAACTGCTGGCTAAGTTAATGAAAACTGTAATTGAAAATGGAGGTGCTCAAAAAGGCTTTCTGATACTGGAAAAAGATCATAAATGGGCGATCGAAGCTGAAGGGACAGTAGATTCTGATGATGTGACTCTACTGCGATCGCTTCCCATTGACTCTGTAGATGGCGACAAACAGACACCTATCCTACCAGTTGCAATCTTTAACTATGTTGCCCGTACTCAAGAAAATGTAGTTCTTAATAACGCTACCGAAGAAGAACAGTTTATCCGCGATCCCTACATCGTCGCCACTCAACCAAAATCGATTCTCTGTACTCCTTTGTTAAATCAAGGTAAACTAAGCGGTATTTTATATTTAGAAAACAATTTAACCACAGATGCATTTACTAGCGATCGCATTGAAGTTTTAAGAATTCTTTCTGCTCAAGCTGCTATTTCCATTGAAAATGCCCGTCTCTACGGACAGTTAGAAGATTATAACCGAAATCTAGAGCTAAGAGTAGAAGAGCGCACTCAAGAACTCTCACAAACCCTAGAAATTCTCAAAGCCACCCAAGCCGAACTGCTCTTTGAAAACGAGTTACTCAAAAGTGGCGAACAACCCTCTACCTTTGATTATCAAGTGGGAGGAAGTTTGCCGATGGATGCTCCTACTTATGTTGTGCGTTCAGCAGACCGTTATCTCTATAAGGCGTTGAAGCGCGGGGAATTTTGTTACATTCTCAATCCTCGGCAGATGGGCAAGTCAAGTCTGATGGTACGCATGATACATCACCTCCGGCATGAGGGATTTAGCTGCGGGGCGATCGATCTGACCCGTATTGGTAGCGAAAACGTCACGCCTGACCAATGGTACAAAGGCTTAACAGTAGAGCTATGGCGAAGTTTTGGTTTATTAAGAAAGGTTAATCTAAAAACTTGGTGGCAAGAGCAAGGAGATATTTCTCCAGTTCAGAGGTTGAGTCAATTTATTGAAGAAGTTTTGCTAGTTGAAGTTGCTCAAGAAAATGATACTATATCTAAAAACTTGATAATTTTTATCGATGAAATTGATAGCTTCTTAAGTTTAAAATTCCCAGTTAATGACTTTTTCGCGCTAATTCGCTCTTGCTATAATCTACGTAGTATTAATCCAGAGTATCGACGTTTAACCTTTGCTCTTTTTGGAGTAGCTACCCCTGGTGACTTAATTACTGACCACCAGAGAACGCCTTTTAACATCGGTCAGACCATTCAATTGGAAGGGTTTAAAGAGCATGAAGCGCAACCTCTACTTCAAGGATTGACCGAAAAAGTGAGCAATCCTCAAACAGTTTTAAAAGAAGTCTTAGCCTGGACTAATGGCCAGCCCTTTTTAACTCAAAAGCTCTGTAAACTCATCCGCAATTCTTCATCTCCTATCCCTACCAATAGAGAAGCCGAATGGATTGAAAATTTGCTGCAAAGGTCGGTAATACAAAATTGGGAATCACAGGATGAACCAGAGCATTTTAGAACCATCCGCGATCGTCTTCTCAAAAGTAAACAATCCGTTCGGCTACTAGAACTCTACCGTCAAATTTTGCATCAAGGAGAGATTATTGCAGTTGATAGTTCAGAGGAAAGAGAATTGCTTTTGTCAGGGCTAGTAGTCAAGCAACAGGGAAAATTGAGAGTTCAGAACCGTATTTATGAATCTATTTTTGTTTGATTTACGAAAACTTTTGTTTAATCTGAAAAGTCAAAGAAGAGGTCTATCCTTCTGGGTAATTTAATTTGTCTAAGCAATACTTTTGTACTAATAAATGGCAGATATTGTGTTACTTGCGTAACTCATGTTATCTTTATCAGTAGCATTTGTCTGTAATCTCTATGAACCTTGATAGTCTCTTTGAGATTGTTGACCGCCTGCTAATTGAGAGCCACAATCGCCCCCTTAATTCCACAGAAAATCTGGTTTTGCGTGGGATCTGGCAGTATAAAACTTATAACCAAATAGCTATAGAGGCAGGATATAGTCCTGGTTACTTTACCAATGTTGTTGCCCCAGAGTTGTTTGGGCGACTCTCTGAGGTCATTGGCCAGCGCGTGACCAAGAAAAACTGTCAGGTGCTGCTGGAATCTTATGCCATCGTTGAAGCAGCTCCAAATACAAAACTTTTGAAACAAGACCTGACGCAATTTCCCCCCACAGTTAATCAGGATACGTCACCTTGCTACCCCAGCGGCTCAGTTCCTCTCGCCTCTCCCTTTTACCTCAAACGTTCTTACCTTGAGAAGCAAATCTATCAAGAAATTAAGAAACCAGGAGCGTTAATCAGGATCAAAGCTCCCAGAGAAATGGGCAAAACTTCACTGCTGCTGAGGATTCTTGACTATGCCAAGCACGAGGGTTACTGCACTATCAGTTTGAATCTAGAACAAGTCGAGCAGACAATTCTGAGCGACTTGAATCAACTTTTGCGCTGGTTGTGTGCCAATATCGCCCGCCAGCTTCAGCTTCAACCAATGTTAGACGAGTATTGGGATGAAGATTTGGGAAGTAAAGTTAGCTGCACCGTCTACTTTCAAGAATATCTACTAGAGTCAATTAATACTCCCCTGATCTTGGCGTTGGATGAAGTGAACCATATTTTCGAGCATCCCCAAGTAGCGAAGGATTTTCTACCTCTGTTGCGTTCTTGGTACGAAGAAGCGAAAAGACTGCCCATTTGGCAAAAGCTTCGTCTACTCGTGGTTCACTCAACAGATATTTATGTTCCTCTTGAACTTAATCAGTCTCCTTTCAATGTAGGGTTACCGATTCAGTTAGACAACTTTAGCCAAAAAGAGGTACAGCAGTTAGCCCAATGCTATGGACTCAATTGGACAGATGGAGAAGGAGCTAGACAATTAATGGCAATGGTCGGGGGACATCCGGCACTAGTAAATTTAGCTCTCTATCATCTGAGTCGAAACGAGGTAACTCTGTCGCAGCTATTAGAAACTGCTCCCACTGCTAGCAAAATTTATTCAAATCACTTGCAGCGTCACTGGGCAACCTTGCAAAAACAGCCTGAGTTAGCACAAGCTTTTGATAAGGTTCTGAATGCTAATGAAGCTATTCTCTTAGATCCCATCCTTACTCACAAGTTAAGCAGTATGGGGTTGATTAAACTTTCTGGATCTGAAGCGATCGTAAGTTGTGAATTGTATCGGCGATTTTTTACAAAAAAAGAGCAGCATTTGGCGTTGCAGAATCAAAATATGAATTAGAACTCACTCCTATTTCTGATCCTACGCAATTCTTGAGAGTACAGGTGCTTAGTACAGCTTTGCGTAAAATCATGGCGAATTGAGGGTTAAAATTTAAACACAAAGGGGTGCAGAGGTTAGGGCAGAGCCACGCAGAGATTTCACTATGAGTTAATGAGATATTGTACTTATTTACAAGTTATTTTAAGAACATTTCTATTTAGGGATGTTATTTTTCATGAGTTTTACTATGAGTTATGGGATGAGTTTTATGAGTTTCAGAGCCTATAAGACAACTAATATTAAAAGTAATTCACTGCAATATTATATCTAATACGAAGTTGTATAAACAATCCTACTTTTAGAGGATTTTACTACTTCAAATATTTTTTGCAACACAACCTTCTTCGGTCAAGAAATTTGAATCATAAGCAAAAATCTGATCAGTTACTTTCTTAGGAGAATTTTATGGTGAACTCAATTCGTATCAATGCTGGTGGAGGAGCGATCGGAAGCTATGGTGCAGATGCCTACTACAGTGGCGGTCAAAGTGCGTCGAGCAAGACTCTCGTCGATGCTAAGGGCGTCTATTACCCAGCAAACCAAGAAGTTTATCAGACCGAACGCTACGGCACCTTCAGCTACACCTTTTTGGATCTGACTCCCAAGGCCATCCATACTGTTAAGCTTCACTTTAACGAACACTTCTGGGACTCGGTTGACAAGCGCAAATTTAACGCTGCGATTAACGGCACGCAAGTACTATGGAATTATGACATTTTCTCCCAAGCTGGCGGCATCAATAAGGCGATCGCTGAAGAATTTGTAGTGACCTCAGATACCGGAGGGCAGATTGTCGTGAACTTCACGCCAGGCGCTGCCGATCAGCCCACAGTCAGCGGCTTTGAAATCAACCAAAACACCCCCCCGCACAACAATATGCTTTTGGGTTGCTTCCCCGGCTATGCCAATATCAACGACATAGAATCCTGGTTAGGTAAAAAGCACGCCGTGCAGGTTATGTTTACAAGCTGGGACCCGAACAGCAAGGAGCAGGCTTTCACGACGATGAACCATATCTGGGATAGTGGAAGTGTACCTGTGGTGACATGGGAAGTCTTCACCGATGACAAAAATCGCTATGCCCCAGCGAATATCGATGCCCTAATCGCCAACGGCAGTCACGATAGCTATTTGAATGACTGGGCTGACACCATGAAGAGCTTCCTGGCGGGTGCTGGCGGCGTATACGGCGATGCTGATGACCGCCGCGTCTACTTGCGGTTTGCCCATGAGATGAACGGCGACTGGTATCCCTGGTCTGCCAGCTATAAAGACTCCCAGAACACGCCCACCGATTATATCAATATGTGGCAGCATGTTTGGACGGTCTTCAAAAATAAAGGCATCGACAGTAATCATTTGCAGTGGCTCTGGACACCCATGAATACCGATGTAGGCAACCCGCTCCACAAGGCTGAGTCTTACTGGCCGGGCGATGCCTATGTTGATTGGGTCGGCATTGACGCTTACAACTGGGGCACCGGCCAGTCTTGGTCAAACTGGACACCTCCCGTCGCGCTGCTAGACGACATGATTAACCGCCTCTCCGGCTACGGCAAGGCGATCGCGATTCCAGAGTGGGGCACAACGAGTGATAACTACGGCAGCAACAATGTTGGCGCGAAGGGTCAGTGGATTGTTGAGATGTTCGACTACCTCTCGGTCAAACCCCAAATCAAGATGCTTTGTTACTTCAACATTGAGAAAGAGACTGACTGGGCTATTTTTGGCGGAGATCGCGGCGACAGCACCTATACCATAGGCTCCACCGTCCATCAGGTCTACTCTATCTACAAAGCACGAGTCGGTGCAGACTACATTATCCCAGGCAACAACAGTCCCCAACAAATAACAGATGCCCAGTTCAAAGGACTGTAAACATTCGATCCCAGAGGTCAATTGCAATCACAATGCCAAGGTCAGAGCGTTGGGCGTTTACAGTGTGCAGTAGACACTAATGTAATTCCGCTGTTAACAAATTTTACCTTGGTGCTTTGAAATGGCAAGCAATCTAGGTGTACAGTCTGTCACAGCAATTTTGTAATTTCATTTTTTGGAGTTGATTTATGTCTTGTACACTTGGTAATTCATACACTGTTAAGTCCGGAGACACGCTTTTTATTATTGCCCAACAACAATTACGCGATGGTAACCGTTGGCGTGAGATTAAAAAACCAGATGGCACTCCTTTCACAGATGCAGATGCCTCAAATTTACAGTTAGGTCAAGAAATCTGTATTCCTAACGGGTCTGTCACTCCACCACCCCCTCCCCCAACGGTCAATGGCAATGGTTTTGCAGGTATTGTATCGCGCCAAACCTTCGAGGCTCTATTCCCAAACCGAAATGGTTTTTACTCCTACGACGGTCTAGTGACCGCCACGCAGAAATACCCAAGCTTCTGCAATGAAGGATCGGACGAAGAATGCAGACGTGAGGCGGCTGCCTTCCTAGCAAATGTTGCCCAAGAGACGGGTTTTTTACAATACATTGAGGAACTGAACACAGCAGTATGGGGTAGCTATTGCGATCCTACAACCTATCCGTGTGTGCAGGGTAAAACCTATCACGGTCGCGGACCGATCCAGTTGTCGTGGAACTACAACTATGCTACATGTGGAGCGGCTCTTGGTATTGATCTGCTCAATAACCCGGATTTGGTCTCAACAGATAGCGCTATTTCCTTCATGACCGCCCTGTGGTTTTGGATGACATCGTGCCACAATGCTATCCGCAACCCCGGTTTCGGCATGACAATCTCCATCATCAATGGTGGCATCGAATGTGGACCGAATGCGTCCCAAGAAGGCAAACAGGAAGCCCAAAATCGAATCAATTTTTATTTAAATTTTTGCCAGAGATTGGGGGTATCACCTGGCGAAAATCTTTCCTGTTAAGTAGTCGAATATCTCTGTTATAGGAAGATATTCTTCCTCATATTTTGGAGTTGATTTATGTCTTGTACACTCGGGAATTCATACATTGTTATGGCAGGAGATACCCTTTTTCTCATTGCCCAACAAAAATTAGGTGATAGGAACCTCTGGCGTGAAATTAAAAAACCAGATGGTACTTCCTACACAGACGCGGATGCCTCGAATTTACAAGTAGGTCAGGAAATCTGCATTCCTAACGCCACTTTTGCAGCAGCCGTTGCAGGCCCCACCATCATGCCCTATGATGAAATTCAAGCTGAAAATGCTGCCCACAATGGCATGGTAATTGATGCACGCCATAACCGTACCTATCCAGGGCTGGCGAATGAAGCGATTGAACGTTGCGCCGTGACACTCGATGCCGTCGGGGAATATGTCGAGTTCACCGTACCACGCAGCGCAAACTCAATCGTCGTTCGTTACGCCATTGCCGACTCGGCAGATGGTACAGGGCTAACAGCACCTATTGGTCTGTATATCAATGGTGCAAAACAGCCCGACCTCATCTTCACATCGAAATACAGCTGGATTTACGGCACCTATCCATTCAATAACAATCCCAGTGATATCAGACCGCATCACTTTTATGATGAGGCGAATCGGTTAACACCACAGATGTTTGCGGGCGACAAGGTACGTTTTCAGGTGGAGCCGAATAGTACCGCACCCTGGTACACCATCGACCTGATCGACTTTGAGCAAGTAGCACCTGCTTCTGAGATGCCAAGCGGGTATCTATCGCTGACTACTGATTTTGGTGCAGATCCTTCTGGTGTACAGGATTCCACGGCTGCTTTCCAAAATGCGCTTGATGCATCATCAAGTCAGCGTCGGGAATTATGGATTCCGCCGGGCGAGTACAAAATTAGCACTTGGTTACAGGTACGTGATAACGTAACGCTCAAGGGTGCAGGTATCTGGTATTCCAAGATTCACTTTGTAGCGCAGACTGGTAACAACGCCGGACTCATGGGACCTTGGAATACAGGCACATCCGCACAGAATGTCAACTTCTCTGATTTTGCAATCTGGGGCGAGGTTATCCAGCGCGTCGATAATGACCAACTCAATGGTATCGGCGGCGCCTACTCAAACTCAACGTTTACGAACCTGTGGATCGAGCATACCAAATGCGGTATGTGGTTGGATGGTCCATTTGACCGCCTGGCGATCGCCAATGTCCGTATCCGCAACCAAAACGCGGACGGGATCAACTTCCACAAACAGGTCACCAATTGCACCGTTACACAGTCGTTTTTCCGCAACACAGGCGACGACGCTATCGCTATGTGGAACGATCAAGGTGGCGGTTTCAACACCTTCTCGTTCAACCGTGTTGAAATACCAGTGCTGGCAAACGCGATTGCTATCTATGGTGGTGAATCTAACGTTGTTACTAATAACTACATCGCTGACCAGCAAGCCGAAGGGGGTGGTATCCACGTCGGCAACCGCTTCCCCGGAAGTAGCCCAATTAGCGGCACAACAGTAATTGCCCGCAATGTGATAGTCCGCGCTGGTTCACAGGATTACTACAACGACTGGGACTTTGGCACGGGTGCGCTGTGGTTCTATGCGCTTGATGCAAACATGACAGGCGTCATCAATGTTGAAGATAACCAAATCATCGACAGCAACTATGAAGCCATTCATTTCATTGGCAAAAGCATTACCAATGTAACCTTGAACCGCAACCAGATTATCGGCACCGGTACCTACGCGATAGAAATTCATTCGGCAGGTGCGGTAACAATTAGCAATACAGCAGCGACAGATCTGGGACACGGCAGTATTCTTAACTGCCAAACAGACTTTGTTATCACTGACGCTGGCGGTAATGGTAGCTGGATTACTCAAACACCAGTTTGCCCTAACCCTTATCCAAAACCGATTTATGCTCCGGTAGCGACCAACACACCCTGACCCAACGGAGTCTGCGCACAAATCTTGTTCATGAAGTGCAGGAAGTTGTGACACTGGTACGGTATAAATCTGGCGATTCTCGATGCGGTGATGTCCTGTCTTGAAAAGTTTTGTGGAAGGAAACCTTCCCCACAAACTTTTCGCTTTTTCTATCCGTTGACTCATACTCACATCAACATCTTTAAATCCATTGGACTGGGCTTCAAACCGAGCCATTCTGAGGGGTTTTCAAGCCCTGATTTTTCCGTTAACTATTTTCATTAAATTAACGCTATTGAGAATTAGCCTGTGGAAAAAGTCACGCTTTTTCGAGGCTTGAGGACTTGCCGTGAAAAGTCAGATTGAGATGCCGTGATTTTGCGTTTTCATAATCCGCTCAAAAATAGGACTTTATTAGAAAGAGTGACATTATGGTTAGTAATTCTCCAGAAGTTGGGATTCGCAATTTATACGCTTTGCTTGTGGGGATCGATAATTATCCCCAGCCAATTCCGTCCCTCAAAGGTTGTGTAAACGACATTACAGCAATAGAAACCTATCTAAAAAACCAGATTGCTGGAGAATGGAAACTGAGAGAACCCAGAATCCTCACGAATGAACAGGCTACTCGTCAGGCAATTATTGATGGTTTTCAAAATTATCTTTGTCAAGCTGCTAGCAACGATATCGCTCTATTCTACTATTCAGGACATGGGGGTCAAGAAAAAGCTCCCGAAGAGTTCTGGCATTTAGAACCAGACCGTTTAGATGAAACTTTAGTTTGCTACGATAGCCGTACTGAGGAGAATCACGATTTAGCCGATAAAGAACTCAGGTATTTGCTGGTTCAAGTAGCAAAGAAAAATCCCCGTGTCATTGTGATTCTCGATTCCTGTCACTCAGGTTCGGGAACTCGAAATATCCCTCAAGGAGTACGTCTAGCCCCAGAAGATACGAGAAATCGCGCTTTGTCTAGCTTCATTTTTGCCGAGGACGCAACTTTTAAAAATCTTCTACTAACTTCATTAGAAGTTAATAAGAAAAAGACAGGGTTAGATTTGCCCAAGGGAAGACATATTCTGTTGGCAGCTTGTCGAGATGAGCAATATGCGAAGGAATATCAAGAAGATGATGGTAAAACCAGAGGGGCTTTTTCTTACTTTTTCCTAAAAAGCTTAGAGCAAACTAATGGCAGCTTATCTTACCTGGATTTAGCTAGAAATATAGAAGCTTTAATTAAGGGAAAATTTCAAGATCAAGTGCCTCAACTTGAAGCAACTAACCCAGAAGACTTAAAAGAATCGTTTTTAGGAGACGCGATTCCGGAACGTCCTTTTTACTTCACCTTAAGCTACAGCACACGCCCTAACGAGCAGGGTTGGGAAATTGATGGTGGGGTATTACAGGGCATTCCTAAGCCAGTTTCTGCTGATGAGACCACATTATTAACTATATTCCCAGTGGGAAGCACATCTGAACAGTTAAGGCAAGTCTCAAATGCTTCACAAGCACGAGTGACTCAGGCATTAATCCAAAAAAGCAAGGTCGAAATTATCCAGGGTCAAGAGGGTTTAGACAAAAATAAAAGTTATTGGGCAGTCGTCAGCAGTTTGCCTCTAGAACCTTTAAAGGTTTACATTCAAGAGAATTTGGCAGAAGAAACAGGCATAATCTTGGCAAAAAAAGCTTTAGAAGAAGCTAATTCTGGTCAAAAGTCGCTATACGTGAAACAAGTTAAAAACCCCACAGATGCTGATTTTAACCTGATAGTCAGCAATGGGCAATACTGGATTACTCAAGATGAACGTCCAACTGTTGCTCCCATTCCCCAACAACCTGGTTATAGCAAAGATGTTGCTTTAGAAGCAATTCAAGCTTTAGAAGCGATCGCCCGTTGGCGCAATATTCTCAACTTGAAGAGTCCTCAAAGCAGCGAGATTAAGTCCAAAGATGTGGAGATGGAAATTAATATTATTGGTTATGAAGGAAAAGACCGAGAGATTAAACCTAATCGAGATTCAGACAAATCCCTAACTACAGCTTCAGAACTGCGCCTAGAGTACAAGTATGAAGATGGGGAGTGGAAAAAGCCAGTCATCCAAGTCAAACTGCTCAATCACAGTAACCAGAAATTGTATGCTAATGTCATCGATTTAGCAGAAGATTATTCTGTAGCAGTTCCTTTTTTTGACGAGAGAAGTAGTGTGGTGCTTCCAGCCCAAACAGCAGAGGGAGCAGGAATTGTTGCCGGATATGATGATATTAGCCTCTCCATCCCAGATGAATTTTTAGAACAAGGCATTACTGAATACAAAGATATTTTTAAGCTGATTGTCAGTAAGACAGACTTTAATGCTAGTTTACTGGAGCAAGAAGGACTAAAGCCTCCAATGAGAGGAACGCGAGGAGCAGAATCCGAAAGTAGTCTCGACCGTTTAATGGATCGAGTCTATAGCCGTAATGCTGTTTGCGCTGGGAGAAAATATGACGATTGGATCGCCAAAGAAATGGCAGTTACTATTGTCAAGCCACGGGATGCTGAACAGCTTCAACCAGGTAAAGGCGCAAAACTACTCAATGGTTTGGTTGAAGTGCAACCCCATCCTAGTTTACAGGCACAAGTAACCTTGACCACTATTTCCCAAACAACACGAGATATCGGTAATCTAATTGCACCACCCATTCTGTGGGACGAACAAGGCGTTATTGAATCATTTCAATTTACCACCAGTCGCGGTAGCAATTCAGGACTCAGTGCTGTGGAGTTATTTGCTGTCAATGATGTTAACTCAGTCACCAAAAATGCACCTCTAACTTTACTGGTTAACCAAGCCTTAGAGTCAGGGGAATATCTCTTACCTGTAAGCTATGACGGAGAGTTTTTCCTGCCTCTCGGTGTTGGAGTCAAGAAAGGAAAGCAAATAGAAATCAAGCTTGAACGCCTACCTCAACCGACTACAAGTAGCCGCAGCTTGGGTGGTTCGATCAAAATTTTCTTTAAAAAGCTCCGCACCTCAAAGCTAGGAAATTCTTATGAGTATCCTATTTTAGCTGCTGCTAAGGTGAGGGAACAAGACAATAAGATAGAGATTATTTACAACAAAGATTCAAAAGAAATAAAAAACCTAGTTGCTTCCGCTCAGAAAATTGTCCTCTATATTCACGGTATTATCGGCGATACCGCAAGTATAGTTGGTAGCGTTCAACAGGCAAAATTAGAGGTGAATGGTCAACTACATCCGCTACAGGAACTTTATGACCTAGTTTTAACTTTCGATTACGAAAATATTAGCACCACCATTGAAGACAATGGGCGATCGCTCAAACAAGGGTTGGAAGCTGTAGGTTTAGGAAGAAATCACAGCAAAGAATTGCATATAGTCGCCCACTCAATGGGGGGATTAGTTTCTCGCTGGTTTATCGAACAAGAAGGCGGAAATCAAATCGTTCAACATTTAGTGATGTTGGGAACTCCCAATGCTGGTTCTCCTTGGCCAGCAGTTCAGGATATGGCTTTTGCTCTTTTAGGGTGGGGTCTTAATCAAATTCCTGAGATGGTTTGGCCTGCCAAAGTCGTGGCTGATTTAGCGGCTAAGTCACTAAAGTTTGTGGAAGCGAATGATAATGCTCTCGACCAAATGCAACCTGACTCAGAATTTCTCCAGGTGATCGCTAATAACCCAGATCCCCAGATTCCTTACACCATTATTGCCGGAGACAGGTCGCTGCCAATATTACAGTCTCCAGATCGCTTCCGGCGATTAATGGCTAAACTCTTTACTCCAGCCGTTAATAAGGTGGTAGATGGTTTGGTGTTTGGAGGAGAACCTAACGATATTGCAGTTTACCTAGCCAGCATTAAAAGTGTGAGTGGCGATCGCACACCGAGTCCAAAAGTTCTAGCAAATGTTGCTTGCGATCATCTGACTTATTTCAGCACAGAAGCGGGTTTAAAAGCATTGGCGGATGCTCTCCATCCATAGTTGCAATTGCCCTTCTGATTCCTAAAACCGCATAAGAAGGGCATCAACAATCAGGAAAAATGAAAATTACGTAACCTGATCTACCAAAAAAGGGTGTCTATTGTGGCAAAGATTAACCGAAGTTTAGCGATCGTCATTGGAATTGACAAATACGAGCAGATTCCAAAACTCAAGAATGCTGTCTTTGACGTTAAGGAACTAGCTAATGTTCTTAAGAATAACTATGGCTACGAGGTTTTACTTTTACTAGATCAAAGAGCAACTAAAGCAGAACTTGATCGACTTGTAACTAATCTTAAAAATAAGACTATCCAGTTTGATCGTCAGCTGCTCCAAATTGAACAAAGCGATCGCCTATTGTTTTACTTTGCTGGTCACGGATTTGCTGAGGAAGCACAAGATAACGAAGATGGTAAACCATCCGGTTATTTCATGCCTCAGGATGCAGAGGATGGTAATCGAAATACTTGGCTGTCTATGCAGGAACTATACAAAGTTTTCACTGAATTAGACTGCCATCATCTATTAATGATTCTAGACTGCTGCTTTGCTGGCAGAATTTCTTGGGCTGGAAACGGAAGAAATGCAGCACGCTCCCGCAAATTGTATCAACAAAGTTATGACCATTTTATTAAATATCGAACTCAGCAAATCATCACCTCCGCCGCCCATGATGAAGAAGCACAAGATTCATTTCGTTTTGGACAACGGGGAGAGCAAAATGGACATTCGCCCTTTGCCCATTTTCTGTTAAAAGTTCTCCAATGTAACTCCGATGGAGGTAATGATAAATTCATTGAGACATTTATTAATGATAAGGTAATTACTGTCCATGAACTCTTTGCCTATCTACAAAAGCAACTGGGAAAAGTCGCCCAAGGACAAACATCTGCTCTTTCTCAGCCTCGAAAGTACGACCAACAAACAGGTGAATATATTTTCCTCAAGGGGGAATACCTCTTTCCACTTCATAATTTTAATCCTCAAGATTTAAGACCCCTGAAGCTGGAGGAAGAGAATAATCCCTATAAAGGTTTAGCCTCATTTGAAAAAAAGGATAGTCAATTATTTTTTGGCAGAAAAAGGCTGATTGAAGATCGCAAAGAAGGTTTACTTTCAAAAGTTAGGAATAATCCACTTACTGTGGTGTTAGGTACTTCAGGCTCAGGGAAATCTAGCTTAGTAAAAGCTGGTTTAATTCCGGCTTTAGAATCTGATCAGCAGAAGTGGGTCACTCTTGAGCCAATGCGACCTGGTGAGTCTCCGTTGAGTGCTTTGAAGAAAATATTGACACAATCTGGGTCAGCTTCTTCTACTATTCTGAGTTTAAGTTCTCAGGAAAAAATCAAGATTATCTGTAATAAAATTGAGAATTTTATTTATCCTGATTCTAAATTATTATTAGTGATTGATCAAACGGAAGAATTGTTTACTTTTTGTCAAAATCAAGAAGAACGTACAGATTTTATTAATCTATTAGATCAGTTATTAACCACTTATAAACAACAGTTGCAAATAGTGCTAACTTTACGCTCTGAATTTGAACCTCAAATCAGGGATGCAATCAAGGAAACCCATTGGCAAAAGGTTTGGCAAGATGGGAGGTTTTTTGTGACTCCGATGGACAGGGAAGAGTTACAACAAGCGATCGAAGAACCTGCTGCACAACGGGCATTATTTTTTGAGTCTCCTAAGTTAGTCAACGATTTGATTGACGAAGTTGTTCAAATGCCAGGGGCTTTACCCCTACTTTCTTTTACTTTGAGCGAGCTTTATTTAAAGTATCTCAAAGCTGAGGAAAATCTAGAAAGGAATGACCGAACGATTACTGAGGCAGATTATAAAGATATAGGTGGGGTTACACGCGCTCTAATCCAAACTGCTGACAAGACGTATAACAAGTTAGTAGAAAAAAAAGTTGACGAGCCAACTATTCGTAATGTGATGCTGCGAATGGTAGCTAGTAGTAGCGGGGAACTAGCTCGTAGGAAAGTACTAACATCTGAATTGGTTTATGCAGAGCAAAAAAAACAATATGTGCAGACAGTAATCGATCACTTTTATGAAGTACGTTTGCTTGTCAAAGGATTGGATACCGAAGGTCAAGAATATGTAGAACCAGTCCATGATGCGTTGATAACTGGATGGACAAGGATTAAGTATTGGCTTGATGAGAAGCAAGAAATCGTTAAACCAGTAAGCTGGTGGAATCCAATCAAAAATCTGTTGACTGCAAGTTTAGGAAAAGTCTCTCTGCCTTTAACATTGAAAGAAAATAGCAGTAAAAGTACTCGCTCTAAAGCTGAAATACAATTAAAGGTCAATCTTCCTTTACAACGGGACGTGACTACTGCTGCTGTTAGGTGGAACAATGAGGAGAAAAAGTCAAATTTTCTTTGGAATGCTAGTCCTTTTCTTGATTTTTTAAAGCTGGTACTCAAATCTGAACAAAATAACTGGTTTAACCAGTTAGAAGCTGAATTTGTGCAGAAAAGTGTTCAGCAAAAACACCGAAACATTCGTTTGCGTTGGCAGATTGCAATTGCGGTCATACTGGGATTGAGTGGGTTGACTATCTGGGCAAAGATTAATGAAGCCAAGACTTTAAGAGAATCCGCAGAAATAAACTTACAAAAAAACCAATCTAAAGATGGGATGGTTAATAGTTTAGAGGCAGGCAAGATCCTGAATAACATGTTTGTGTGGTTATCACTGCCAATTAATCAGTTAATATCCAAAACTGACCTCCGAGAACAAGTAAGAGGAACTCTGCTAAGGGCAGTTTATACCGTGAGAGAACTTGACCGCCAAGAAGCGGATCAAGGCATGGGTACAGTCAGAACCAGTTTTAGCCCAGATGGTAAGCTACTAGCTAGTGCCGGAGAAAATTGCAACGTCCCTGTCCGTGTTTGGGATTTTCAGAGACAGACTTTAAGCAAATCGAATTTCATTAAGTTTAAGGATAAGCCTGATAAGTCTGATAATTTTTATAATAAGAATAATTGTGAGCCAGTCAAAATCACCCGTTTTAGCCCAAACAGTCAACAACTAGCTGTTGCTGGAGCAAAAGGCACTGTCGGTGTATGGGATTTGCGGCGTGAGGACAAGGAATTGATAAAGTTGAAAATATGGGCTACAAGGCAAGGCCAAGTCAAAAGCATTAGTTTTAGCCCAGATGGCAAGCTACTGGCTACTGCTGGAGCAAAAGGCACTGTGCATATATGGAACTTGGACAATTTTTCTGAGATATCTGAAAGTAAAAGTCTTTGCGTTTTCAACTCTTGTGAGAAGAAGCAAGTCTGGAGTGTAGCATTCAGCCCTGATGGTAAAAGACTGGCTAGTACTGGAGAGAGTAACACTATCCGTTTATGGGATCGAGAGGGGAACAAATGGAAGGAAAACATCATATTCAATATCATTAAAGAAAAAGAAAAAGAAAAATATGACATCACGAGCGTCAGTTTTAGCCCAGATGGACAGAAACTAGCTACTGCCGGAAAAGATGGCATTATCCGTGTATGGGATTTTAAAAATGCGAAGCTGCTTAAGAATAAGCCAATCGAAAACAAAATTGCAACAAATCAAAACACTGTCTGGGAGGTAGCATTTAGTCCGGATGGAAAGAAACTCGCTAGTGCTGGCCAGGATGGAATTGTTCGTTTGTGGGATTTAAATAAGTTGGAGTTGGAGTTGGATAAGTTTGAAGGGCATCATGGACCAGTTAGAAGCGTCAGTTTTAATCGTGACCATCAGGAACTGGCTAGTGCTGGAGATGATGGCAGTGTCCGCTTGTGGAATTTGCAGGGTAATGAGTTGGAAAAATTTGAAGTCAATCTGAAGGACGCGCCAAAAGACCCTCTGGTGGCGGTTAGCCCTGATGGCAAGCTACGGGCTATGGGAAAAGATGACGGTACTGTCGTCTGGGAGAACTTGCATAGTCCAGCGAAGTCCCAAATCAAAACGGAGAGTAAGGGTAGTCATGTAGGTCCTGTCAAAAACTTGGCGTTCAGTCCGGATAGCAAGCTACTGGCTAGTGCTGGAAAGGATAGTACTGTCCGCTTATGGAACTTGGATAATGGGGAACAGAAATTCCTATTACCGACATATGCAGAAGTGAATTCAGTAGCATTCAGTCCGGATGACAAGTTACTGGCTAGTGCTGGAAAGGATGGCATGGTGCAGTTGTGGAATTTGCAGGACGACTTGGGGGCGGGTAAGCCTTTTGCAGCATGGAAAGCGTATCCAGATTCAGTCAAGAAAGTAAGTTTTTGCCGAGATAGTAAGGTGGTTTTGATTACCGCAGGAGAAGATGGCACTGTTAAGTTGTGGCCGATTAAATCATTCGATGACTTAATGCAGCAGGCTTCTGTTCCCGTGCGTAACAATTTGCAGAACAACCCCAATGTCAGTGAGAGCGATCGCCATCTATGTGACGATGTACCAGTTTCAGTTACATCTCCAATTTCTACGATCCCTTTTCCTACTACATCTCCCCCTACTGTAATTCTTCCATCCTCACAGACGATCGCTGAAGACTACTACACTAGGGGAAGTGAGCAGGCTGACAGCGAATATATTAAGAATTTTCCCAACATTCTTGCTAAAAGTTCCACTAATGTAAAAAAAGCCAAGGTTTACGTTAATAGAGGAGCAAATTACTACAGGCAGAAAAAATCTCCTCTGGCAATCAAAGATTATGAAGAGGCACTCAAGATAGATCCTAACAATGTCGATGCTTACATTAACAGAGGAATTGCGTACTCTTCTTTGCAAAAACCCGAACATCAACGAGCTATTGAAGATTATGAAAAGGCACTCAACATAGATTCTAACAATGTCTATGCTTACATTAACCGAGGGATTGCCTACTCTGCTTTGGGCAAACATGAAACGGCGATCAAAGATTACGATCAGGCAATAGCGATCGCTCCTCAAAATGCTGATACTTACTATGCTAAGGCATCATGTAAAAATAACTTGAACAATTTGCCGAATGGTTAGATGATCGGAATGTAACCGAATTAAAGGCTTATATGTCTGATAAGCAGGTAGTAGAAAGCATTCAAGACAAGTACGATTCG
>NZ_JBWQXL010000065.1:0-30790 GCF_056620565.1 Nostoc sp. LEGE 12454 | reverse complement strand
ATTCCCTGGCGTTCACGGCTAGAAAACTCGGCAGTGATGCGTACTACAGAACGCTTAATGGGTACAGTTGGATCGTTTTTAGGCAACCATTGGCGATCGTCGTCTACGCTAGCTAATTTATTCTGTTGCTCTGTCCATAACTGCCTTGCTTCTATATTGTTGTTCTTGGCATAGACATAACTGGGGTCAATTGCTTCTGCTTTGTCAAACTCATCAATGGCTTCTTTTAGTTTTCCTTGCTGTTGGAATGCTATACCCAAGCCATTGTGAGCAAGAGTATGAGCGCTGGCTAAGGTTCCAGAATTGTCTTCTGGCAATGTTAGGGCTTTTTGGAGGGCGGCAACTGCTGCATCTAATTTCTTGTGCTCCCTCAAGGCATCGCCGAGATTGTAGTAAGCACCAGCATAGTTAGGGTTGAGTTGAATTGCTTTTTGGTAGGCGGCAACTGCTGCATCTAATTTCTTCTGGCCATACAGCGCATTGCCGAGATTGTTGTAAGCATCAGCATAGTTAGGGTTGAGTTGAATTGCTTTTTGGTAGGCGGCAACTGCTGCATCTAATTTATTATGCTCATACAGCGCAGCGCCAAGATTGTTGTAAGCAATAGCATAGTTAGGGTTGAGTTGAATTGCTTTTTGGTAGGCGGCAACGGCGGCATCTAATTTCTTCTGCTCCCTCAGGGCATTGCCGAGATTGTTGTAAGCATCAGCATAGTTAGGGTTGAGTTGAATTGCTTTTTCGTAGGCGGCAACGGCGGCATCTAATTTCTTCTGGTCACTCAGGGTATTGCCGAGATTGTTGTAAGCACCAGCATAGTTAGGATTGAGTCGAATCGCTTTTTGGAAGGCGGCGACGGCGGCATCTAATTTCTTCTGCTCTCTCAGCACATAGCCGATACCGTTGTAAGCAATAGCCAAGTTAGGGGTAAGTTGAATTGCTTTTTGGTGAGATGCTAATGCCTCCTCTGATTTACCTTGAGCATTTAGTACATAGCCTATACCAACATAAGCATCAGCATCATTAGGATTGAGTTGCAAAGCTTTCTGGTGCGCTGCTAATGCTGCATCTAATTTCCCC
Organism: Nostoc sp. LEGE 12454; assembly: GCF_056620565.1. Taxonomy (NCBI): domain Bacteria; kingdom Bacillati; phylum Cyanobacteriota; class Cyanophyceae; order Nostocales; family Nostocaceae; genus Nostoc; species Nostoc sp. LEGE 12454. The sequence continues at coordinate 29,713 of NZ_JBWQXL010000065.1, read as the reverse complement.
TGCCGCCGCAAAACATTCCCCAAATTGTTATAAGCTTTGCCATTATTAGGTTCAAGCTGCAAAATTTGACGCCAAATTGTCTCCGCTTGGGAGTTATTACCCACTGTTTCAGCAGCGTTGCCTTGTTGAAATAGCTGTTCAATATTGTTTTGAGCAACTACAAGCTGGGGTGTAGTAGCCAGAGATAGAGTTAAAAATAAAGTAGTAAATATATGGCTGTGCATAATATTTTTTAAAATAGCTGAGATTTGATGCTCGAATTATCTGTGTTCATTGACTTTTTCAAGAGGTTTAATGCTCCAGGTAAGCAGTTGTTTTTGAATCTCAGACATAGGATAAGCAAAATCTCGGTCTTCACCTTTTTTGCGGGCAAAGACAATGCCTAAAAGTTGATTTTGTGAGTCAAGCACAGGACTACCAGAATAACCAGGTGTGAGTGCGGCTTGAGATATTTCTAATTGCTGTTTTTCATAGCTGATTTGTCCTGATTGCATAGACCAAGATTTATCTTCACCCCTTTGAGCAGAATGACCGATAATCCGAATGGGCATTTTCGGGGCGATCGCACTTGAGGAAATGGGTAAGGGCTGGATATCTTCTGGCAGATTATCGCTAACTTCCAAAACAGCTAGATCCAGTTCATTGTCTGTAGTCATTTTGAACAGCTTGGCATCTCGCCGCATTCGTACTCGGTTTTCGGGTGGTAAACTGAAAAATTCCACTTGGATATTTTTACCGTGTTCATAGCCATCAAAAATGACATGACGATTGGTGAGGATTAATGTTCGGTTGTCTTCTCGTTTAATTACTACACCAGTCCCAATCTCTATTCCCTGGCGTTCACGGCTAGAAAACTCGGCAGTGATGCGTACTACAGAACGCTTAATGGGTACAGTTGGATCGTTTTTAGGCAACCATTGGCGATCGTCGTCTACGCTAGCTAATTTATTCTGTTGCTCTGTCCATAACTGCCTTGCTTCTATATTGTTGTTCCTGGCATAGATATAATTGGGGTCAATTTGTTCTGCTTTGTCAAACTCATCAATGGCTTCTTTTAGTTTCTCTTGCTGTTTGAACACTAAACCTAAGCCATTGTGAGCTAAGGTATAGTCGCTAGCTGGTGGCCCAGGGGTATCTGATAATGTTAGGGCTTTCTTATGGGCGGCAACTGCTGCATCTAATTTCTTTTGCTGTCTGAGGGCATTGCCGAGATTGTAGTAAGCAATAGCATATTTGGGGTCGAGTTTAATTGCTTGTTCGTAGGCGGCAACTGCTGCATCTAATTTCTTCTGCTCCCTCAGGGCAATGCCGAGATTGTAGTAAGCAATAGCATATTTGGGGTCGAGTTTAATTGCTTGTTCGTAGGCGGCAACTGCTGCATCTAATTTCTTCTGGTCATACAGCGCATTGCCGAGACCGTTGTAAGCAGTTGCATCCTTGGGGTCGAGTTTAATTGATTGTTCGTAGGCGGCAACTGCTGCATCTAATTTCTTCTGGTCATACAGCGCCTTGCCGAGATTGTTGTAAGCAAAAGCAAATTTGGGGTTGAGTTGAATTGTTTTTTGGTAGGCGGCAACTGCTGCATCTAATTTCTTTTGATTATACAGCGCAATGCCGAGATTGTAGTAAGCAAAAGCATATTTGGGATCTAGTTGAATAGCTGTTTGATATGCAGCGATCGCAGCATCTAATTTCTCCTGGTTACTCAGCGCATTGCCTAGACCATTATAGGCAGTAGCCGAGTTAGGGTTGATTTGCAAGGCTTTTTGATGAGATGCTAATGCCTCCTCTAGTTTCCCTTGAGCATTTCGCACATTCCCTATACCAACGTAAGCTTCTGCATCATTAGGATTGAGTTGCAAAGCTTTCTGGTGCGCTGCTAAAGCTTCCTCTAGTTTCCCCTGTCGCCGCAAAGCATTCCCCAAATTGTTATAAGCTTTGCCATTGTTGGGTTCAAGTTGCAAAACTTTACGCCAAATCGTTTCAGCTTGGGAGTTGTTACCCACCGTTTCGGCAGCGTTGCCTTGTTGAAATAGCTGTTCTATATTGTTTTGAGCAACTACAATCTGGGGTGTGGTAGCCAGAGATAGAGTTAAAAATAAAGTAGTAAATATACGGTTGTGCATAATCATGCTAATAGGTTCTCAGATTTTATCAGGACTCACGAAAAACTCGCCAAAAACCTGATGAATCTTTGAGACATACTTGTGAATGAGTCTTTGAACTCCGTTAATGAGCCTTTGATACTCGCGGACGAGTCTTTGAACTCTGTTAATGAGTCTTTGATACTCGCGGATGAGCCTTTGATACTCGCGGACGAGCCTTTGATACTCGCGGACGAGCCTTTGATACTCGCGGACGAGTCTTTGATACTCGCGGACGAGTCTTTGATACTCGCGGACGAGTCTTTGATACTCGTGAACGAGCCTTTGATACTCGTGGACGAGTCTTTGATACTCGTGGACGAGTCTTTGATACTTGCGGACGAGTCTTTGATACTCGTGAACATGGTTTGTAATTGAGTTCAATATAGACCTAACCCCCAGCCCCTTCCCTACTAGCGTTGGGGAGTAAGATTCAAAGCCTCTCTCCTAAAAGGAGAGAGGAATGGAAGTGAGGTCAAAGTTTATTACATAGAAAAGCGATCGCTGAAATAATTCTTACCATGCGATCGCACACATTAACAGTTAAATTCCCTTTTAAAGCTGACAAATTGCTTTTAAAACTTGTAGCAACTGACTTGAACGCTCTCTTTCCATTAAATTTAATTCTGGCAACAGATAATAAATAGGTGGATTTCCTTGTTCGATATATATAAACTGATAACTTCTACCATTAGTCGCTAATCCCCAAACTGATTTTTGATTATCTAAATTTTTATAAGCATAAGTGAGTAACTGAGGCAAACCTGTTGATATATCAATTTGACTATTTTTAGATTCAATCAACAGTACCCAAAAATACGTTTGAGGTTTTGTATGTTTAGCTTTACTAATAGCTAAAATATCAAATCTACCTTTAATTCTGATATCTTCATCTTCAACTTCAATATCAGTAATATTTTCCTCCAAAACAATCTCTATCGGATAGCGATAAAAACCAGCTAATCTTAATAAAGGCGCAACTGCAAGAAACTTTACTTGACCTTCAGAAACCTTACCTGCTGATAGGTATCTATCAAAGTCATGCTGAATTTGTTTGAGTTCCTGCTGTTCTGCTTCCGTGAGAGGTTCCAAAGATAAGTAGTTAGAAAATGAGTCATTGTACTGTCTTTGAAACCCAAACAGACGCTGAACTTCTTCTAAAGATAAATTACGAGCGTTGAGAATTGTCATATATTTTTGGTTGATTCAGGTGCAACTCAATCCAAATTCCCTATATAAACCCTATTTTAACCCTTGGCTGATTACATAGAATACAAACAATTGGTAGGGTAGCACAGTTGTGATACCCTACCGTGAGGCAAATTCAATTTAGCTTGACTACTACAGAGTAAATGGTTTGCGATTACGATCTATCAGACGATCCCATTGCATAGTTAAAGTGCTTCCCATTTGTTGCTGTTGTTTTGCCCACATCGATAGTAAGTCTAAACAAGAGTGATCTATATAAGCCAAGTCTTGCATATAAACATGCAATTCACTTCCTGGAGGCACCAGTTCTAAAATATTCGCCAATTTTGGTAGCCTCACAAATGTTGCCGCACCTTGTAAATAAATGTCTATTCTCTGATTATCTTCGTGCTTAATAACTTGGATATTCAGCACGGACATTTTGTGAATTAGTAATATTCCTGTCAACAGAATACCAATTAAAACACCTGTAATGAGGTCTGTAACAACAATCCCGATTAAAGTGGCAGCAAATATTACCAGAGGAAAACGTCCATACTTCTTTAACTGGCGAATATGTTCGACTTCGATTAGTTTGTAACCAGTAACAACTAAAATTGCTGCCAAACTAGAGATGGGAATTATTTTGAGCAAGGTTGGAGCAGCAATTACTAAAATTAACAGCCATAAACCGTGAAGCATTGTTGATAATCTAGTTTTAGCGCCAGCTTCTACGTTTACAGAACTGCGGGCTATCACTCCTGTCATCGGCAAAGCACCCAAGAACCCACATATAACGTTGCCAATTCCTTGCGCTGTTAATTCGCGATCGAAATCGGTTCTTGTCCCGGTATGCAGTCGATCTACTGCTACGGCTGAAAGCAAACTTTCTGTACTAGCAATGAATGCGATCGCGATCGCATCAATCAAAACTGGTGCCTGAATTAGGCGTGGTAAGCTGGCAAGTGTTGGTAATTGAATTGCTTGTGCCAGATTTCCAGGTACATCAACATACTGAATCGGTAATCGATACACTGTAGCTATGACGGTGGCAATAACTACGCCGACAAGGGCACCAGGTATCAACTGTAAACTATTGGGTTTGAATTTTTCCCACAGCAGAAGACTGATAATAGTTATTACACCTATGAGTGCAGCAACGTGATGAACGCTACCATCAATAGGGAACAAAGCTTTGTAAATGCTGTTGGGAATAGATATTAAATTCTCAATGCCATGTATACGCGGTTGGTCGTCTAGCATGACATGAAATTGGGAAGCGAAGATTAATATCCCAATACCTGCAAGCATTCCATAGATGACAGCCGGTGACATAGCGCGAAACAACTGGCCAAGTTTAAATATACCTGCGAGTAATTGGATTAAACCTGCTAACAGCAGAATTGGCCCAACCATTTCAATGCCATATTGTTGAACTATTTCTGCGACAATCACAGCAAGCCCAGCAGCCGGTCCACTAACTAGTAAGGGAGAACCAGAAACCGCACCAACAATAATTCCGCCTACTATTCCTGTAACTAAGCCGCGAGATGGCGGAAGTCCCGAAGCGATCGCAATACCCATACAAAGAGGGAGGGCGACAAGAAATACCACAAATGATGCCGGTACTTCACTAGTCAATGAGGATTTGTCTATGATTGCTTTCAAATTTCTCATTTGCTTCTCCTCTAATGAAAAGTTTTGAATTTTTGGCTGGCAATGCAAATTCTTACAATGCAGCGGAAACTAAGCTTGCATTGAATAGCTCAAACATATTTACTGAGTTGTAATTGAAACGTAAGCTTGCTGATGCATCAGCCCTGAAATAGCAAGCACGAAATCATTAAGTTAAATTAACTTAACAACTATAGTTACTATTTACATTTCTTAATGATCACAAATCTATGATAACCATATTGTTATCTGATTGATCTTACATAACTTTTTTGTTGGATTTGTAGCAAAGTATTAAGTTAAATTAAACAATTGATTAGAATTACCTAAAAAAAAGGTATCTTAGAATACAATTTGATTTTCTCTTAAGGATTTTAACCCCCAACTGCTACCTATCCCAAAAAATCAGCTTTACAAGCATATTGATTATCATTGTCTGAATTTTAAGAAATTATTTGAGAAAGTATCTTAGCGCTTGATGGGATTCATCCAAGCTTCTAATCGGCTAAATGCTTGGGAAGAAAGTAGCGTCAAACATAAATAAACCACCGCTACACCTGCCTAAATTTCAAAAGCGCGATAGTTATCAGCAATAATTAACTGTCCTTTACGTACTAATTCTTCAAACCCAATCACAGAAACTAAGCTAGTATCTTTCAACAAACTGATAAACTCATTACCTAAAGGTGGAATCATCCGCCGGAAAGCTTGGGGAAAAATGACATAACTCATAGTTTGCACAGAACTCAAACCTAATGATTTGGCTGCTTCTGCTTGTCCTGGTTCAATTGATTGAATTCCAGCACGAACAACTTCGGCAATGTATGCAGCGCTATTCAAACTTAAGGCAATTACCCCAGCACTTAGACGATCGAAAGAAAATGTCAAACCAAGTTCTTGTAAAATTGCTGGCAAACCAAAGTAAATCATATAAATTTGCACCAGCAAAGGCGTTCCTCGAAAAAAATCTACATACGCCCTCGCCAACCAACGCACAGGTACAATATGAGAAAGGCGAACAATACCAATGAAGCAACCGCCAATCAAACCAAATACTACAGAAAGTATCGTCAATTGCAAAGTTATCAATGCACCCTGTAATAGACTTGGAAAAGCCTGCAATACCACGCTAATTGAAGTTAATATTTTAGGTGCGCCAGCGTTAGTTTGATTCTCAAATGGTGATTTAGCTGGTAGTGATGGTGGTTCAACTTTAAACCATTTCTGGTAAATTCGGGAATAAATGCCATTTTTCAGCACTCTATCCAAGCCATCATTTATCAATGTCAAATTTGGCGAGTTTTTAGCTGTAGCAATTCCATAAAACTCCTCCGTCAGCAATTTCTGTACTACTTTAATTCCCTGAAGATTGCCTGTATTAATTGCATATAAAGTTACAGGTGCATCGTTAATTACCGCATCTACATTACTGTTGAGCAATTCTTGCAAAGCTATGGGTGCAGAATCAAAACTGCGAATTTGCACCCCAGGAATACTTTTAGCCTTTGCAGCCCCGGTTGTACCAATTTGTACAGCAATTTTTTTATTTTTTAGACTGTCAAAACCAGTAATATCTTGATTGTCTGCGCGAATTGCGTAGGCGTAGCCCGTCGTAGACATCGCTAACCCAGCCTTAAAATAGGGACGGGAAAAAGAAATCGTCTTCGCCCTCTCCTCTGTAATCGTAATCGAACTAATGGCCGCATCTACGGTTTTGGCTTGCAAAGCTGGGATAATGCCATCAAAAGGCAGACTTTGAAAATCAACTTTAAAGTTAGCAGAAGAAGCAATGCCTGCGGCGGGCTTCGCCAACGCATTCATCAAATCAATGGAAAACCCCTGCAACTCGCTACCTTTTCCTTGAAACTCAAAAGGTGGAAAGGCCGGTTCCGTAGCAACCCGCAGAGTTTTCCCCGCACTAGGATTCACCCCACAGCCAACCAGTAACAAACAACTAAAACCTATAACCACACACCAGCGCCCAAAACCAAATTTAACCATATTATTTTCTCTCCCTCTCTGCGCTCTCTGCGCCTCTGCGGTTCGTTAAAAACCTTACAATCAACTCTAGAGCAGCTTGATATAAGTAATGAACAATACCATCCCTGCGATTATTTTTGAGAATATCGAAAAAAACTTTGGTTCCCTCAAAGTTCTCAAAGGAATTACTGGCGAAATCAACCGGGGAGAAGTCGTTGCAGTTATTGGTTCCTCCGGCTGTGGTAAAAGTACCCTACTACGTTGCTTCAACCGCCTAGAAACCATTGACAACGGGCGTTTAATCATCAACGGAATCAACTTATCCCGGTTCACTGTCAACTATAGCCAACTGCGGCAACTACGAACACAAGTAGGCATGGTTTTCCAACAGTTCAACCTGTTTCCCCATCTCAGCGTCTTAGAAAATATGACACTCGCACCGCGTAAAGTCTTGGGTAAAACACCAAAAGAAAGCGCCCAACTAGCGAGATTATATTTAGAAAAAGTTGGTTTATCTGACAAAGCCTCTGCTTATCCCGAACAACTTTCTGGCGGAGAAAAGCAACGAGTAGCGATCGCTCGTAGTTTATGTATGAATCCTCAAATCATGCTATTTGACGAACCCACCAGCGCCCTAGATCCCGAACTCGTCGGCGAAGTTCTGCAAGTGATGCAACAATTAGCCACAGAAGGTATGACAATGGTAGTTGTCACCCATGAAATGCAATTTGCAAAAGAAGTAGCCCATCAAGTGATATTTTTAGACAAAGGTATTGTGACAGAACAAGGCCCAGCCTATGAAGTGCTGACCAATCCCCAAAGCGATCGCCTACGTATTTTCCTAAGTCGCCTCAACGTTAGATAGTTAGGAGTTAGGAGTTAGGAGCTATAAATTAAAGGCTTCTTTTGAACTCAGCACTCAGCACTCAGCACTACTTAAAGGTACTCGCGCAAAAAATCAAAGGGATCGTCTTCCCAACAAGGTTCAGGTATTAACCAAAATAAACTACCGCTGATGTCGGCTTCAATTTCATCACCGTCGTCTCTATCAAATAGTTCTATCAAAGCTGTCCAATCACGTTCTCTGAGAGATGTTATCGATGGGGCATATAGCTGGAGATTATTTGAGTAATTCACGCGCAAAGTTGTGCTTGACAGCCGTAAAAAGTTAGTAGTATGGAAGTTTAGAAATAATCAGATTCTAGCTTTGACAACCGCAGTTATACCAATTCAAAATACAAAAAGTCTGATTTAATCTGGCTTTTTAGATTTGTATCAATCGCATTCTTTTTTCAAATGAGTATTAAATAGTTATTTTGATACTATTTAATATGGACTACTCTTATAAGTGTCTCACAATTTAAATAGGACTGCTATAGTATTTATTACATATTACAATAAAAATTTACTCGGACAATTTAATATGAAGCTGCATATAATATAGAAAACAAAGTCGATAAATTTAAATAACCATCAGCCGCCCTTTTAAGATTGAAATCGCAGAGAGCGAAGAACAAGTTAAAAAACGTTTACAAACAGCCAACTTAGGAAACCAAAAAGAAAAACTTATTATGCTGTGGTGGATAAAAAGCGGGCAGGTTAAGGAGCAGCAAGAAATCGGAAAACGCTTGGCAAGAGATATTTCAACAGTCACGAGACGGTTGCAGAAGTACAGAACTGATGGGATATCAGGCTTATTAGAAATCAAAAAAGCACTCTTGTGCAAAACGGAAAATTCATGACGCAGCGATGCCTACGGCGGTAAACTACGCAGCACTTGAAAATGTCTGTTTCCTCCTATAACTTTATTTTAGAAGCCCTTTTATATGCAGCTTCATATTAAATTGGTATTACTTAAAACAAGAGCAAAAGCATTGATAGTTATCCACTCAAATTCTCCAGTTTGTGGGTAGCGATCGCCTAGAAAATTTTTGTCATTTATATTCTTCTGCTTTTGTCAAATATCCACAGATCGCCTTGTTCTACAATCCTGTTCCTGGCTTATTTGCAACAATCTTAAGAAAATGCGACTAATGCATAGCAATTTTGAGAGAGGGATTTAGGCTCAGTACCCAAAGATATTTATTCCAAAATGGGATGCTCCCTCATGCTCAAAGATAAATGCTGGCTTTCCTCACAAGTTCCTCAAATTATTTTGCTATATATAAATATAGGGCAAAAACCTTTAAGAGATTTAAGATTTAAAAGTCGCTCAACTATGTTGATGGATTAGTCATTTTTGACAATCCAGCATCTGGAAACCCGAAACCGTAAAGACCAATTACCAATGAAATCGGAGGTCTGTATGATGTTTAAAAAGATTCTAGTTGCATTAGATCGCTCGGAAATAGGGCAACAAGTTTTTGAGGAAGCATTGGATTTAGCAAAGTTAACACAAGCTAGCTTAATGTTACTTCATGTCCTGTCTTCCGAAGAAGAGGGTAGTCCTTATGTACCTATGCTGTCTAATATGGACTACTATCCAGGATTGACCAGTCAAAGCTTTGAGTTATACCAACAACAGTGGGATACCTTTAAAAATCTAGGAATCCAGATGTTGCAATCTTTCTGTGCCCAAGCAAACACAGCAGGTGTGACTACGGAATTTACACAAAATATTGGTAATCCTGGTCGCATTATTTGTGATTTAGCCCATAGTTGTGGTGCCGATCTAATTGTTATGGGGCGTCGGGGTCATTCTCGGCTGATGGAACTATTTCTCGGTAGTGTGAGTAACTACGTTCTTCACCATGCGCCTTGTTCAGTGCATGTTGTACATCTTTCAGTTACTCCTAAAAGAGATGAAGTCAAAGAAACTACAAGCGCTTTCAGCGTTAACTAACTACTAAGCTATTCCACATTTAACTTGCATAATTAGGGTAGGCAAAACTTTGGCGCGATCGCTACTTCTCTGCAAGAGGCTACGCTAACGATAACGCTCAGTATGCTGCCTACCCCATAAAAGTTAGTTATCTCAATCAACGATCTCTGTAAATTCAATCTCCATAACCGATCCCTAACTAGACTGTATTGGGCTAAAATTGAGCGTAGGCGTAGCCCGTCGTAGATATCGCTTTTTTAGTAAGAAAGAAAAAGCCCGCTATACAAAATTAGAGTTGAGAGCGAAAAGTGGATCTATGGAAGAAGATACTATCGAGATCGTTGGTTTTCATGCTCATGTTTACTTCGATCCTGCGAGTCGGGATGCAGCTGCGCGTGTACGTGAAGGATTAGGCGCTAGGTTTGAGGTGCAACTCGGACGCTGGTTTGACAAGCCCATCGGCCCCCATCCAAAAGCGATGTATCAAGTTGCTTTTTTACCGAATCAGTTTGAGAAAGTCGTTCCTTGGTTAATGCTCAATCGTGAGGGATTGGATATTCTCGTTCATCCTGAGACAGGGGATGCTGTGGCAGACCATGCAGTTCATTCCCTATGGTTAGGAGAAAAGCTAGATTTAAATATTGAGTTTCTTCAACAGCTTAGTCCGACTTTATCCAATTAAGGAAAGTAAACCACGTTGTTGGGTAAAAGTTTTGCTTTGAGGCGTGAAACTTTTTCTATTGTGGCTAATTCTGGTGAAGTTGAAAAAGTCCAATTTCCCAATAAATACAGGTTTTAGTCTATGCGTAGGCGCTTTAGCGGTTTGCTGCAAGTGTAATAAAGGAAAAATAAGAATTGGTATTAAACCCTTAATTGCAGATAACCGTTTATTAACACTTTCGTTGAAAAAATAAAGAAGACATCCTTTTTGCAGAATGTTATGCTGTTAAGCAGCATTCTCATAAAAAGGAATTTGTCTGATGAAAAACATCTCTGCGAAAGAAAAAATTGCAGGCATTTCCCAATTTGGCAAAATTAATTTCAAAGTCACGAAGAAACAGATTTTATTTAGTGCTCTTATTCTCTGCCTTGGTTTGCTGGGACTAGGTGGTTTCTGGTTTAAATCCAGATATAAATTTGATAATCAGATGAGTGTAAAACTACAAGAATTATCTAATGTTGATTATCCAGCCAATCCTGCACCATTAGGAAAAAATTTTAAAAGATATTCTAATCGACAATTAACACTGATTAAGAAAGATGATACGCATTTCGATTTCGTACTGGAAGCAACAGACAAAAACACGGCAAAAATAGTTATAAAAAATGTTGATTTAGAGCTATTGGTTCCGAAAGCACCTGAATGGGTTAAAAAAGATCGAGGTTTAGAAATAATTGCTTTAACAGATAGGGAGTGGAACAGGCAACAGATTAGTTTTCCTGCTAATTCCAAAAATATAGAAATTGTAGGAGGAGATGGTTTTGAAAAGCAAAATATTGTAGAGATAGCTTTGGCTAATAATTGCTTAAATGCAGGATTTTGGGAAATTTTACTTTTTACTAAAGAGGATAATAACAAAACCCTTTATTATCAAAGTTGGTTTACTTTTCCAATTGGACATTACAAAAATATTTTTGAAAAAATTAATAAAATTTCATATTGGGAGCATTGGTGGAAATTAGAACACTGGCAAGATCCGAGTGGCACAATAGTCAAAACTAATCTTTTAAGAAATGTCATCGAGCAAAAAGAAGTTGCTACTCAGTTCCCCCTTGATGAGAGGATAATTGTATCAGGAGAGCAAAGTAGAAAAGTTAGAACTACGCTAGCGACCAACATCATCAAATGGAAAGATTTTTACGACGTTAAAAATGAAGTTAAGTTTGCAAGTTTTCGAGCGCCAGGATTTTACGATCAAAATAAGCCTTGGGGAAATCAATACTGGAGAATAGGCAAATTTGATAAAGCGATTTTGAGGAATATTAAACCGATTGGCGTGGAACAAAATTTACAGGAAATTGAGTTAGGATTCACAGATACCAAGACTGGCGAACAAAACAGATTATTCATTAGTGGCATTAATCTGAAAACGCTTCCTCAATTGCCTGTAGCAGATTATTCCAAAGGCTTATATATGCCGATGGGAATTGGGATACCTCCTTTTTATCAAAGCTATGAAGAATTAACTAAAAATCATCCAGATGTCAGCCCCTATTTCAGTTTTTTACTAGATTCACAGGAGCGGTGGATAGATCATCACCACTTAGCAGTTGATGGTTCAGTGATGCACCTTGATAAAGATAACCCAAATCTTTTGCATCTTTACTTGCTATCCTACGAAAGAAATACTTTAATAGCTCATTTTTTGATCGATTTAACATAGATTTTCAAATCATCTACTAGAACACAAGGCGCGATCGCTTTTCATTACTTTCTGGTTAGTCTGCAAATAATCATGTAGCAAATCGCAACCCTGCGCCAGTAATTTATCTAGTTGGATATCTGCTAAATCCCGGAAAATTACTGTGCTATTACCACTACCCGCAGCCAGAGTCTTGCCGTCATGGCTAAAACTGACGCTGGTTAACTCATCTTTATCGCCTTTCAAAGCGATCAGCAACGTTCCTTCTCGGTTCCAAATCCTTACTTTGTCATCACTGCTAGCTGCTAGAGTCTTGCCATCGGGGCTAAAACTGACACTGATAAAACTATCGCCATCGCCCGTGAGATTATTTAGCAAATTACCGTCTCGATTCCAAATCTTCACTGTGCTATCAATACTAACTGAGGCAATGCTTTGACCATCAGGCGACCAAGCAACCCCATTGACTCGACGGCTATGACCAGTTAATGTGTATAGCAATTTACCCTCTATAGTCCAGATTTTCACGGTTTTATCATCACTGGCTGAGGCTAGCAACTTGCCATCTGGGCTAAAGCTTACCCAATTCACCGCTTCTTGATGTCCCTGCAAGGTGTTGAGCAGTTTACCTTTGCTACTCCAAAGTTTTACTGTTTTATCTTTACTAGCCGAGGCAATTACTTGACTGTCAGGCGACCAAGCTACACTCAAGATGGCATCATTATGACCCTGTAAGGTGTTGAGCAGTTGACCGTCACCACTCCAAAGCTTCACCGTTTTATCTTTACTAGCCGAGGCAATTACTTGACCATCGGGCGACCAAGCTACACCCCAAACTTGACCCTGATGCCCCGTGAATGTACGAAGTAGTTTACCATCACGACTGAAAAGTTTGATAGTTTTGTCTCGGCTTGCTGCTGCTAAGGTGCGATCGTCTGGGCTAAAACTGATGCTAGTAACCCAGTCATCATTATTAGCTTTGGGCTTTCGCAGTAACACCTCATCCCAATGCCAAAGTTTAATAGTTTTGTCCCGACTGGCGGAAGCAAGGGTGCGACCATCTGGGCTGAAGCTGACACTGTTAACCCAATTATTATGTCCTTTTAGGGTTCCCAGCAACACACCTTCAGAACTCCAAAGTTTGATTGTCTCATCAGTACTGGCGGAAGCGATCGTATTTCCATCGCGGCTAAAACTGACGCTGGTAACTCCAGCACTATGACCTGATAAGGTTCGCAGCAGCTTCCCCTCGATATTCCACAGCTTGATTGTCTGGTCTAAACTAGCAGATGCAATTATTTTCCCATCGGGCGACCAAGCTACACTTTTGACTGCATCCTCATGTAAGAGCAAGGTTTTGAGCAGTTTACCATCGCGACTCCACAGTTTCGTCGTCTTATCAGCACTCCCAGAAGCTAAGGTTTGACCATCATTTGACCAAGCGACACTCAAGACTGCACCATCATGTAAGAGCAAAGTTTTGAGCAGCTTACCATCGCGACTCCACAGTTTCACTGTTTTGTCTGTACTCGCTGAAGCAATAATCTGGCCATCTGGGCTGAAACTCACACTATTCACCACACCCTGATGACCTAATAAGGTAGCAAGGAGTTGACCTTCTCGACTCCAAAGTTTTATCGTCTTGTCTTGACTGGCGGAAGCAATGATTTGACTATCTGGGCTGAAACTGACGCTATTAACTACATCCTCATGTCCCGACAAGGTTTTAACTAAGCTACCATCAGGACGCCAGAGTTTGATTGTAGTATCCGCACTAGCTGAGGCAATTAAAGAGCTGTCGGGGCTAAATGTAGCACTATTTACGCCAGATATATGCCCGTCCAAGCGGTTATATTCTCTTACCCCTGAAACTGCTTGATAGAGCGCTGTCTGTACTTGCTCTCTTGTATAGGAATCTACCCAGACTGTTTGTTGTAATTTTCTCGCTGCCTTTAAACTTTCTTTTAAGGCATCAATACCTTTTTGCGAGGCAAAGAGGGCTTCACTAGATGCACTGAGGGTTTTAATTTCGCTATCTACTGCTGTCACTATGGAAACACTTAATCCTAAGATGGCGAGAACGGAAGCGGTGAGGGCAATTTTCAGCGAACGATTTAATTGAGCTTCACTGAGCCTTTGTTTCTTTTGACTTTCTGCAAGTTTAGCTGTTAACTCTTTTTCTTTAAGTTCAGCTCGTAATTGCTCAATTTCTAACTGACTTAATTCTTCCCGTTTGTGTAATTCTCGCAATTCCGTTAATAAGTCTAATCCCTGTTGGGGATGAGAATCTACCAATTTGGAACGTTGCTTATTTTGGCTAAGTTCGCTCTTAAGTCGCTCAATCTCAGCTTTACTTTGTTCTACTTTGTAGCGCAACTGATTTAGTTGTACCTGTAAGCTGGATTCTTGTTGTTGCAGGTAGCGAATCAAGTCTACTAAATAATCGTGAATCAGTTGATAGCGTTCTGGGACATCAGGAAAGAGAACCACTAAACCGGAGCGCACTAAAATTTCTAAGACTAACTCTAATTTTTCAGCATCTTCTAATTCTGCTAGCTGCGCCGCTAACTCAGCACGAGTTTTAAAAGGTCGGTTGTTACTTTCATCTGTTAATAAGTATAAGACAAGTAACGCGGCTCGTTCATTTTCTGGGCCGCAGTCTTTGATCAATTCCTTTATATATCGTTCGATGAGTTTGTTCGGTCTATATGGTTGATATTCTTCTAGTGTAGTAATGCGCTCATCTTGAATTTGCGCTCCGACAACTTGCAATTCAATGGGGCGGACTTCTCCAAATTCTGTTGATAAATCTTCGATTAAAGCATCAATTAAAGCGGGTTCTAAATTAAACTGCGATCGCTCCGTCAATTTTTGGATAATTGCTTTAGCATATTCCGGCGAAAAGTTATTTAACTGGTAACGAATATGCTTGTCGAGAATATTATTATTAATCGCTTCCAATGCCGAGAGATGTTTAAAGTCTAATAAACGATGTAAATAATCTTCTCGCAAGGAAAGGATGACTTTAACAAAGGGTATATTGAGGCAATCGCTAATAAATTTATCAAATTCTTGTTTTTGGTTGCGATCGCTATTACCAAAGAAAAATTCTTCAAACTGGTCAAAAATTAAAACTGTAATCAAATGGCGATCGGCATTTTCTTGGAGTTGTTGTAAAATGCTAATGGTGAACGGTGTACCAGAGTAAGGTAAAGCCTCCGATTCAATGGCTGCTTCTGGCTTAATATCAGCGTAAATCGCCAGGGATTCATCACTAGACATCGCCTCACTTAAAGATTTCCCTAATTCCCGTGCCCAATCGGTATAAACTTGCAGTACCACAGGCACGGCTATTTGATCGCCAATGGCTCGATTTTGCAGCGCTGGAACTAAACCCGCCGTGACAGTAGAACTCTTACCCACGCCCGATTGACCGTGAATCACCGTCAACTTTTGATCGGCGCGGCTAATTCTGCCAATTAAATTATTAATATCACGCTCTCGGCCAGAAGCCGCAATTTCTAAAGCAACGCTACTACTCCCAAAAGGTGACATTAATGCTGGGTTTGTCGCCTGTCTTTGAGGTTGCAAGCGCCCTGCACCAATAAAAGCCCGAAAACCATACTGTTGCTCAACAGAACGCCGTTTCTGTCGAATGTAATAGGCTTCTAAATATCGCCCTTCTTCAAAGTAGAGCGATCGCAGTCTCCGCAATAAGCGAATATAACGATGGGCATCGTATTGATGGGCACTGCTTTCTAAGGCTGCTGGCAGTTCTTTTGTCGCCTTATCTAAGTATTCACGAGCAACTTCTAGCTCGCCGACATTTCGCTGTGCTTTCGCTAAAACTAAGTAGTAAATCTGCGCCAATAATAATGGAAATAAGCAGTTATAAGGGTCATTCTGCTTTTGCGCCTCACCTAATTTCAGCAGTGATACGTGCGCTAAGATACTCGCCTGTACCCACCGCGACTGCTGCACAGCCACTTGCGCCAGAAAACCGTAGTCACAAGCTAATTGGATTTGACTACCATAAGTTTGATGTAATTCCAAAGCCTTTTGAGCAACTGTCTGCAATTCTTCCCACTCTTGCAGATATTGCAAAACCTCAGCAAGTTGATTAATAAATCCAGCAACTATATCTAAACGCCCAGCCACCTGCAAAATATTCAAGCACTGCTGAAAATAAGATTTAGCAGTGTACCAATGGCGGCGATTTTCTATTTGATTTTGCTCTGCAAAACGGCAATAACACAACCCAATATAAAACAGCAAAATTCCCTGTCGCAGCAGCAGGGGAGATGGAGGAGATGGAGGAGATGAGGAAGAAAATACTTCTTTATCCCCCTGATGTCCCTCTGCTTCCCCTGCTCCCCTGCTCCCCTGCTCCCCTGCCCCTCTGCCCCTCTGCTCCCCTGCTTCTTCTCTCTCTGCCAACTTTTGCCAAACTTGCAAGCTTTGCTGAAAATGGCTTAAACCTGTATTGATGCGATCGCTAATATAATTATCTAGACCAAAAACAAATTCTAAACTAGCGTGTAATTCTGGCTCTAAGGTAATACCACGATTGTGCAACTCTCTAATGGCAAAGTGGAGTTCATAACTATGTTCCCAGACTTGCTCGACAGTGGAATAATGCTTGGCAACTTGAGGAGGTTGGTGTTGTGCAGCATTGTTTGCTAACACTGTGGCAAATAAAGAGTCAGTTTCCTGTTGCAGAAATTGCAGCAGTGATTGAGTTGTCATTTCAAACCGAATCGGTGTCGCCGCCCAACTAGCAAAATCTGGTGCTAAACGAACTACCTTTTGCAATACTTCCTCGTTCACCCATACAATCATCGGAAATGGGTGGCGTTTGCGAAATTCATCCCGAATATGATTGATAGACCTCAGTAAATCGTCGAGTCCATCTACTGACTCTAAACCCAAAATCATCAACGCCGATGGCGGATTAGCTTCGGTTAGCAGTTGTAAATGAATACTTGTGTAAAGACTTCTGGCATTATGCGGCAGAATTACCTTTTGAATGTGGTGTACTCCTGAAGAGAGTTCTTCGAGTCGTTGCAGCATAAGTTCTTGCAAAACTCGATAATTGCAGCACACCAAAACTAGGGAAAATTGACCGCTAGAAAGGGTAATTGCTCTCCCCAAACTCCGTAAAGCCCGCTCGTTAGCTGCTCTGATATCTACTTGTGCGTGTCGTTCAACCATGATTTAAATTTTTCCGTCTCTGCTAAAACTGGGTTGACGGCAAACCAAGCTCCCTGATGATCGCGGTATTCAAATACAAATAGACTTCGCAAGAGGGTGTAGTATTCTATATCACCTCTAACTCGCTGCTGTTGCACCACCTGAAAGATTAATTCCCACTCATGGGGGTCGATAGCATTGGCTCGGTAATCCCGTTGTCTTTGAATTACCAGTTCGACACATTCCCGATCAAAGGGTGGATCTTGTTCTCGCAGACAGTCAAACAGTAAACCTAATAAGTCGCGTACATGACCACCACTCATTAGGCACAACCGATCTAAGGTTTCTAAACTATCAAACACCTCTGTAATTAAGCCTAACCGATCGCTAGGTAAAATGTCTGGAAAACCTCTAGCTAGCACCATTTGTCGCATCATTGATAGCCCTTGGGGAAAAATCTCGCCAGAGCGTAAACGCACAGGTATCATCGGTAACATTTTTGGGGCAACTCCACCGCCCAAACGATGCTGAAGTTCGGCGCTATCGTTGGAGAAAGTCAGAGCTAAAGGAATAGTATAGACTACATGACAATTCAGTTTGCGTAACTGTTCGCCACGCTGAATAAATAAATATTCTGGCAGCGATCGCCCCGATGGTAAAGGTCGAATTGCAACTCGATCTAAGTTATCAACAATTACCACCAATCCTTTTTTACCCCTGGTTTTGAGTTCTTTGTTGGCAGGTTCTAGTAATTCTTGATTAATTGACTGTAAAATATTTGCGGTTCGCGGTTCTAGATAATCTCTTAACCGCCGCCGTAATTGGGGACTTTCTTTCGTTTTAGCTGTAATTTTGGCAATCCCCACAGACAACTCTGCTTCTACCCCAACGTCAATTGGCGTCTGCAAGAAATCCACAACTTCACCAAATAACTTGCTAAAGTAGCGAGGCTTGAGCCTAATTTTCATCGCTTCTAGACTTTCGCTTACCTGTCCAGCGATCGCTAACAAAATATCAGTCACATCCACATCAGCCATTTCTAAGACATGGGTAGACTCAAAGTAAACTACATGAAATTGCTGCGCTTCTAACTCAGCTTTCAGGCGCAACAACTCCGTTGATTTTCCACAACCGAGATGTCCGGTAAATAGTTGACAGGTTGGCATATCCGGCGATATTCTAGCGATCGTTCGCTGCAAAGCTTCGATAATTTTGCCACCCCGCACCGCAGCAAAATCGATATAGTACCTGCGATCGCTAGCGTTTCCTATAATTAGAGGTCTGCTCGGATTGCAAGCTTGATAAAATCTTTCTAAATCTAGGAGCATAACTAATCAAGTTCACTCAGGAATGGGGATGCAAAAATTTACTAGATAAATATATTGATTTTAGGGAATTTATGCTTTATTTTAATCAAACTACTAACTAAACTAGCAGCATTCAGGATAATTGATTATATCTATAGTTCGATATAGCACATATTAATGGTGATGTTTTAGTTAAAGTAAGCAGAAATACTACTATAAGTACAAATAGCAAAAATATCTTAAATTAAATAAGGCACTCTTATGAATATTAAAAATATCCAACACAAAAAAAGGTACTGTTAAGTACAATTTTGTCGCTCTCTTGAACTCATCATCAGCTTGATTTATCAAGGAAGGCAGGAGGCAGAGGGCAGGAGGCAGGAGGAAAACTGCCTTCTATTTCCTGTTATAGACCAAAGGGAACAGGGGTTTAAGACCCTACCAAATTTTCAATTTGGGGCTGCTTATTTAAGGAGGGTCTGAATCCCCTTCTTAATAAAACCTCCTGCCTTCTGCGTCCTGCCTCCTGCCTACTTCAATAACGAGCTTTCGGCAATTTTATAAAAGAATAACCTACAACCCTTGTAAAATAGAGCTTTTAGTAAAAACGTTGGCGAATTCAACTGGAGTTCAGAGCCACTTTTTGACTAGATTTTGCTTCTCGTTCTTAAATCAGCATGATTTTGTTAATGAAAACCATAATTTTGTGAATGAAAATATGATTTTTTTGATGAAAACCATAATTTTGTGCATGAAAATATGATTTTTTTGATGAAAACCATAACTTTGTTGATGAAAATCATGATTTTGTTAATGAAAACCATGATTTTGTTAATGATAGCCTTTGCATTCAGAGTGACGACCTCTGAAGTATTGACCAAGCCCCATTGGGGCGGGTGTCGAGTGTCGGGCAAGAAATAGGGGGTAGGGTGTTGAGTGTAGGGTGTAGGGAATTAAGAAAATGTTGAACTCCTTGGCGCACTCGCATTCCATTGTCTTAAACACCACCCTACACCCAACTTCAGGTCGGAGTTACAAGCTTCATTCAATGCCGTCTTTTTCCCTACACCCTACACCCTACCCCCTACACCCAACTTCAGGTTGGAGTTCCAAACTTCGTCCAGTCTTTTCCCTACACCCGACCCCCTATCGCCTACACCCAACTTCATGACAGTCAATAATCTACAGCCCCATTGAGTATAAAATTATCTTGTCATGTAGCTTGTCAGGCAAAATATGCTTGATCAGCGCTCCAATTTTGGCATCCTGTCCAACAAGATAGCGCGTCTTAGGTTGCTTTGCAGTCAGCGCATGGACAACAACTTGAGCGACAATATCCGCAGAAATTCCCTTAGATGCGAGAATCTGCATTTTCTTGCGGACAATATTCATCGCTTGACCGTAGAGATTTTGTGCCGATTGTGGTAAATCATACTGTGCTATTTCAGATTGACTAAGAGACTTTTCCCAGATTGGGGTAGCAATAGAACCAGGTTCAACAATTGAAACTGAGATTCCCCAAGGTCGTAACTCCATCCGCATTACATCAGTGAGTGCTTCCAAAGCAAATTTAGAAGCATTATAAGCGCCCAAAAACGGTGTTGGACTCCTACCAGCAATGGAACCCATATTGATAATTCGACCCCGACTTTGGCGTAAAAGACCAAGAAATGCTTGTGTCACAGCTAATTGTCCGGTGACATTAACCTGCATCTGGTGTTGAAATTCAGCGATCGCTAATAATTCTAACGGGCCAGGAACAGCAATTCCGGCATTATTCACTAAACCTAAAATCCCCGCACCACCAACTGCATTTGTTACCGTATCAACCGCAGCTGCGATCGATTCAGCGTCAGTAACATCTAAAAAAATTGGAATCAGCCTTGGCGATCCTTTCTGTTTAAGTGTCTGAGCATCAATATCTTGACGCACTCCAGCAAAAACAGAGAAGCCCAACTGGTCTAAAAGCAAAGCAGTGGCTTGACCAATTCCTGTTGAGGCTCCTGTAACCACTACTGTACGTTGATATTCTACAACCATTAATTTTCTTTGATGATGGGGCTGCCTTCAGGAGGCAGGAGGCAGGAGGCAGAAGGCAGGAGGCAGAATTAACCCATGCTTAAAAGCCTGGAACTTAGGTTGTGGAAGCTTTGTATCGCACTTCGTGCCGCGACGCTAACGCACTGTCTCAATACAAGTCTTCTTTTTAAACTGGGTAATGACCCATAACTAAAGTTTTGATTCATACTTCTTTCCTCCTGCCTCCTGCCCTCTGCCTTCTACCTTCTCTTATCAATCTTTGCAAGTACCAGCACGAAGGCAATCTTCGGTTTGGTCATCTCTAGCCGATATTTGCCACGGCAAGATGCGTAACTGAGCATTTGTACTGTAAGCAATTAGAGCAGCTATTGTGGGATACTGGTTTTTAACTATTGTCACGTCACTACTAGAAGTATTGCCTAGCCCAACATTGTAAAAATAAACAGGCAATGCCATGAGGGCAATGCAAATTATCCGGTTCATACCCAACCTCAGCGAACAATTTCCGATTACCATCTGTATAGATGCCACCTTAACGAACCGGATTTTTAAAACTGAGTATTAAGTGTTGATGTTGTGGCAATTTACTCAGCGCTACTAG
The DNA here is from genome assembly GCF_056620565.1 of Nostoc sp. LEGE 12454. Taxonomy (NCBI): domain Bacteria; kingdom Bacillati; phylum Cyanobacteriota; class Cyanophyceae; order Nostocales; family Nostocaceae; genus Nostoc; species Nostoc sp. LEGE 12454. The sequence continues at coordinate 8,405 of NZ_JBWQXL010000065.1, read as the reverse complement.
TGGCCTGTCAAGTCGAAATTGATGGGTAAGCCAGTTCGTAGTCAGGACTTTAGTCCTTCATTATCTAAACACTGAAGTGCTTACTACAAACTTGTCAAAACCAATAGGACAGACTACTAACCGCAGAGACATGATTTCTAAATTATCGGTTCCACCCTTTTTTATTTTAGGTTAGGCATTGCCTACAAGATGTCTTCCTACTAACTTATGCAGATGCAAGCCCAAAAAACAGGACAAAAAACCCACAGCACCCAAAAACATATCTTATCTAACTGCATTCCCCAGATAAAATAATGAAGAATGCTGAGTCACCGAAATGCTCGATGACCGACAAACACTCATGATACAAGCCCATAAATAAATTTAGGGTATTGTTAATTTTGAATTTTGAATTTTGAATTTTGAATTCGGAGCGAAGCGACGTGACGCCTTCACAAGACGTAGATACTGTAAACGTTCCTAACCTCGACCCAGAAGGATATGGCAACTCAGACACCGATCCTCTTGATGAGTTGCCTGGTGAAGTCGAAATGTCCCTTTTCGACCATCTAGAAGAGTTGCGGCAACGGATTTTCTATTCATTGATTGCCGTAGCAGTGGGCATTATTGGTTGTTTCTTTGCCGTTAAGCCGATTGTCCAGTTACTTGAAGTTCCAGCACAAGGAGTAAAATTTCTCCAACTTGCACCTGGAGAATATTTCTTTGTCTCCCTGAAAGTTGCCGCCTACACTGGCATCGTACTTACTAGTCCTTTCATTCTTTACCAGATTATCCAGTTTGTGCTTCCAGGACTGACTCGCCGCGAACGCCGTTTACTGGGGCCTGTGGTTTTGGGTTCGAGTGTGCTGTTTGGAGCAGGTTTAGTATTTGCCTATTTACTGCTTATCCCCGCAGCCTTGAAATTTTTCATCAGCTACGGAGCAGATGTAGTTGAACAACTTTGGTCAATTGATAAATATTTTGAATTTGTGCTGCTACTGTTATTCAGCACTGGTTTAGCATTTCAAATTCCCATTATTCAACTGTTGCTCGGTAATTTGAATATTGTCTCGTCAGAACGGATGGTTTCTGGTTGGCGTTACGTGATTATGGGAGCAGTGGTTTTAGGAGCCGTCCTGACGCCTTCTACTGACCCCTTGACTCAAAGTCTTTTAGCGGGAGCAGTTTTAGCGCTTTATTTCGGCGGTGTGGGACTGGTGAAGCTTACAGGTAAATAACATTTGGAATAGCTTATAGGTGACAGTAAATAAGTTCTAAGGAGGGCTACGAAGACGGACATCTGATGAAAAGGATATTTATAGGTTATTTATTAGGGTTGACATTATTAACCGCTTGTAGCAAAGAACCCACAGATAGGCTTACACAAGAACTAAAAACTGTAAAGTCATGGACAGCTACAAGCAAAATGGTTGCTGATGCTTGGGTACGAGGTGCTGTACCAAAGGTCTATGCGAAACAAACACTGAAGAAAGCACAGCAAGAGTTCCAAACAGAAACCGAGAACATAGCCCAGATAGAATCATCTACAGCTATTCCCCAGCCTTACAAGTTAGTACTTTTAGGTCATATTAAACGGTTAGCAAAAATCACAGAGCAAATGTCAACCGCAGTTGAACAAGAAAATTATTCTGTAGTGGCACAAAGACTTGAGGATTTATCGCTAGAAGGACGAAAACTAGACTCGCAAATACCACAGCAGAACAAACCATGAAGAAAGTTTTTGAAATCGCGCTGGGGATTGTGACTAGTATAGGTGGCTTTTTGGATGTGGGTGCGATCGCTACAGCAGCAGAGGCTGGATCTATTTTCGGCTTTCAACTAATCTGGGCGATTATTCTGGGTACAATTTGTGTGATTTTTTTGGTAGAAATGTCTGGGCGATTAGCAGCAGTTAGCAAGCATACATTAGCTGCTGCGGTGCGCGAACGTTTTGGGTTTAATTTTTATATTATTCCACTGATTGCAGAAGTCATAGTTGATTTTCTAGTTTTAGCAGCTGAAATCGGTGGTGTTTGCATTGCCTTACAACTGCTAACGGGTATTAGTTTTCAGTGGTATGCTTTACCCGTTGCCTTTGCAATTTGGTTGCTAATTTGGTACGGCAACTTTGGCATTATTGAAAATGGTATTTCCGTATTAGGGTTGGTGACACTAGTTTTTGTTGTCGCTACTTTTAAGCTGCATCCATCTCTAACACAACTTGGCAGTGGTTTGTTGCCAACTCTGCCACAACAAGATACTGCTCATTATTTATATCTTGGAGTTGGGATTTTGGGGGCTTTGATTAGCCCCTATTTATTTTACTTTTACTCATCTGGGGCAGTAGAAGATAAATGGGATGAAGGGTATATCGGTGTAAATCGCGCAGTCGCCGGTTTAGGGATGAGCTTTGGTAGTGTCGTATCGCTAGGGGTGCTGATTGTGTCAGCACTGGTACTCAAACCCAAAGGCGTTGAGGTAGATAGCTACGAACAGGCGGCGTTGATGTTGACAGAAACTTTTGGTTACTGGGGCTTTGTACTATTTGCAGCATCCTTGGGTATTGCTTGCTTTGGCGCAGCACTGGAGGTGACTCTCGATACAGCCTATATTGTTGCTCAGTCCTTTGGTTGGAATTGGGGCGAAAATCTGAAACCAAAAGATGCCGCACGCTTTAGTTTGGTCTACACTGTGTTTGTCTTTCTCGCTTCTTTATTAATGGTATTTGGAATCGACCCATTGCAATTGACTTTGTTTTCAATGGCGATTACAGCAGTAATTTTGCCGCCTGTGATTGTGCCATTTTTGGTATTGATGAATGATGAATTATATGTCGGCAAGTATCGCAACGGTTGGATAAGTAATAGTGTTGTGATCTTTACAATTGTGCTGACGTTCGTGTTAGCGATCGTTGCTATTCCCCTAGAAATTCTTGGAGGGTGATCGCTGGTGTGCGTGACCGTTAATAATCAACTGGAAGTGATAGAAAATGAACATTATTAGAGATGTACTTGATAACCAATTAGTTGACAGCGATCGCCGCCATCTGGGCAAAGTCGATGGTATTGTCATAGAGTTACGCGACGGAGAACCGCCACGACTCACTTATATCGAAACTGGTATGACAATTCTTGCACGACGTATTCACCCACGTTTAGAAAGGTGGGTAGCAGCAATTGAAAGTAGCTGGGGTGCTAAACAAAGTGAACCCTTTAGAATTCCGTGGTCAAAAGTGCGAAATGTTGGTATTGATGTCGAAGTCGAGATTGAAGCTGACAAAACTCCAGCATTAGCTTATGAAAAATGGCTTCGGGAACACATTATTAGCCGAATTCCAGGGGCAGAACATGGCAACTCGTGAAATTCATCTAGAATTGCTACTGGGTAAACAAGTATTGGATTCAACTGGTAAACCCGCCGGACGCATTGAAGAAGTACGTGCCCAACAGCAAGGTGAAGAATGGGTTATTCAGGAATATCTGATTGGAACCACTGCTGTGTTAGAAAGATTATCGGCTTGGGCAATTGGATTGAGAATCTTACATTTCCTTGGGGCGCACAAGATCAACAATGGCTATACAATATCTTGGGAGCAGCTAGATTTGACTGACCCTGAAAAGCCTCGTTTGCTCTGTACCTTAGATGATTTAAAAGCATTAGAGACTTCCAAATAATTAGGACTTACGCACACTCTACGAATTCTCGGCGCTCTTGGCGTCTTGGCGGTTCGATAAATTAAGCTTTTTAGCAATTTTTGCGTAAGTCCTAATAATAAAAATCCAACGTATTGACTACTCTGGCTATCGAGCAGTTGAACGAGATCGTGAGGGCTATGGGATTTGCGATCGCTTCTCTGAGTTGTATTTAAGGCTCAAGCCGATTCTTTTCAAACAATCTCTAAATTAGTTTCTATTAAATAGAGTTAACCATCTTTACTTAAGTCAAATAGACTTTTTCCATTAGCAAGAGGTAACACATAAGCAATCTCACCTAACTCGGCTTTCTCTGTGCCAAAAAATGTACCTCGATGCTCAGGAGTGATTAGCAATTGAGTTGTTTTTGGAGTTGATACGGAACTAATGGATATCTCGACATAACCCCGCAACTCAAAATTTGCCTCTTCTCGAAGTTTTTTATTAGTAGCATCCGGTTGCAGAATAAATAAGCCTGTATCATTAGCATTGATAGGAAATGTAAAGCGTGATTTCTGTATACCTCCTGCGCCTTCAAAAACACTGCTTACAGGCCCATCTACACCAGTGGTATCCAAAACGGTGAGGATTTTTTTAGGATCTAGTCCAGGCGTTCTAGTTGTAACTACAAGAGAGAGAAATACGAGTTCATTAGTGACATTGGCAATCGTCAGGAAATAGCCTTGGAGAACTTTTCTTGCTAGTGGGCTAAGTTCAGGTTCTTTATCTGTAAGCTTTTTTGGAAGTTGAGGCTTAAGAAGAATTTCAAATGTGGAGATAAAAGCCATTTATTTTTCCTTGAAAACGTGTATTTTTTCTTACCTTGCCAACAGGTAAAAGGATTATACAGGACGTTATGGTATTTTTGAATAAAAAATACTGTAATTACTCAGAAATTGATTAAAGTTAATGAAATAATCGGTCACAATATCCATTCCGAAGAGCGTTCGCCCAAATCTAGAGGGATGCTAACAGCTTTGCCGAGCCGGGGGCGATCGCGTGTTTGGGCAATAAAAGTTTGTACCTGTGTTGAACCACCCAAGGCATGAAGATAATTGGCAATGGTATCGAGATGTTCTTGGTACTCCGCCTCACTCAAGGGAAAAGAAGCTTGCTCCAGATATTTCCACATTACTTGCAAAAATATCTTTCCCTGTGCCCGTCGAAACTGGACATCATAAGAATATCCCCACTTATCAAGCAATATCTGACGTAATTCCTGTCCTGTCATAGCTTTTCTCAATCAGATTTTACATTTAGTTATGATGTTAAGTTCCGTGACTCCAGTATGATAAGGATATAAAGAAATGTAATGCTAACAGAAAAGATGCTTTTTATATCTTGGAACAAAGAATTATGGCATCGTTGTGAGCGCTAGCATTTCGACTTAGACAAGAGTTGCTCAAGTACTAGTACTTTTGTCAAAATGCTTAACAAAATACACAAAGAGCGCGTAGATTATGGCTCAATTTTCTGAATCAGCAGACGTGCCCGATATGGGGCGTCGTCAGTTCATGAATCTGCTCACTTTTGGGACTGTCACTGGAGTAGCTCTGGGTGCATTGTATCCCGTTGTCAAGTACTTTATTCCACCAGCAGCAGGTGGCGCAGGTGGCGGTGTAACGGCAAAAGATGAGCTAGGTAACGATGTTAGCGTCACTAAATTTCTCGAAAACCGGAATGCAGGCGATCGCAACCTAGTCCAAGGACTAAAAGGAGATCCTACCTATATTGTGGTAGACAGCAAAGAGGCGATCAAAGATTATGGCATTAACGCCATCTGCACCCACTTAGGTTGTGTCGTCCCCTGGAACGTTGCTGAGAACAAATTCAAGTGTCCTTGTCATGGTTCCCAGTATGACGAAACTGGTAAAGTTGTTCGAGGCCCAGCACCTCTGTCTCTGGCTTTAGCCCATACCAGCGTCAACGACGACAAGATCGTTTTAACCCCTTGGACTGAAACCGACTTCCGCACAGGTGATGCACCTTGGTGGGGTTAATAATTTTGTCATTAGTCCTTAGTCATTTGTCCTTCGTTCAGGGCTTAATGACTAATGACTAATGACCAATGACTAATGACTAATTCAATTGTCGCCCTTATAGAGATGAGAAATGTTTTCCTAACAGCGAGGTTAACTCGCAGTGCTAGAGCGATTGTAAAAACATTGCTCATAGCGATCGCTACTGTGACATTTTACTTCACCAGCGATCTAGCCCTTCCCCAATCAGCTGCCGCCTATCCCTTTTGGGCACAGCAAACCTATCCCGAAACCCCCCGCGAACCAACAGGGCGAATTGTTTGTGCCAACTGTCACCTAGCCGCCAAGGTTACAGAAGTGGAAGTTCCCCAATCGGTGCTACCTGACACTGTATTCAAAGCTGTGGTGAAAATCCCCTACGATCTGTCCGCCCAGCAAGTTGGTGCCGATGGTTCTAAGGTTGGCTTGAATGTCGGTGCAGTACTGATGCTACCCGAAGGCTTTAAGATTGCCCCTGAAGACCGTCTTTCCGAAGAACTTAAAGAAGAAGTTGGCGACACATTCTACCAACCCTACAGCGAAGACAAAGATAACGTCGTCATCGTCGGCCCTTTACCTGGCGAACAGTATCAGGAAATCGTCTTCCCAGTTCTTTCTCCCAACCCCGCAACCGACAAAAACATCCACTTCGGTAAATATTCAGTTCACGTAGGTGGTAATCGGGGACGCGGACAAGTTTATCCCACAGGCGAAAAGAGCAATAACGCTGTTTACAACGCTTCCGCTACTGGCACAATTACCAAGATTGCCAAAGAGGAAGATGGAGACGGTAACGTTAAATATCTAGTCAACATCCAACCTGAATCGGGTAATGTTGTCGTTGATACGATTCCTTTAGGCCCAGACCTACTTGTTTCCGAAGGTCAAGCAGTTAAGACTGGTGATGCTTTGACCAGCAACCCGAACGTTGGTGGATTCGGTCAAATAGATGCAGAAATCGTACTGCAAGACGCATCTAGAGTCAAATGGATGATTGCATTCATCGCTCTTGTAATGTTAGCCCAAGTTATGCTTGTGCTGAAGAAGAAGCAGGTTGAAAAAGTTCAAGCTGCTGAGATGAATTTCTAAATTCTTTGCTAAATCATTACTTGTAGGACAGGCATCTTGCCTGTCTTTTTTTATGTTAGTTACACGAAGCCTGGAAATTTGGGACTTATACCAATTGCTGTACCTCTACCAACGTATTTGTATCATTATTAAAATGAAACAGTATTAACTGCTTGTAAACTTTATGAACTCAATTATGGTTATTCACCCCTATAAGTTCGGCGAGATGTGGGTGTTTGACGATGACAATGTAAGTCTAGTTCGAGAGCCTTTCGTAGCAGGGACGGATGAAATTATTGAAAGAATGGTGGCACACATTCCAGATGCTGAGTCAGGGTTCAGTTTAGTATTTTCTGCATCTCCCTTTCCTGGCTATCAACTCAAGTTCGACTGGCGGCGTGAAGAATATGGAGGTAACTGGTATTACAGTGCAGATTTAGAGCGGGAAGGATGGCTTTGTCCTGCTCTATTTAAGTATTTCGCTCTGGCTCCTAAAGAATTTTACGCTCAGTTCAAAGCGAAAATAAACCGATAATCTTGATGAAGATGAGGGCATTACGATCAGACTTTTTCTTGAATTTTTGATAATCATGCTATGCATAAGGGAAATCCAAAAAATAAATTATTCCAATTTCTGGACTAAACACGACTAGTTTCTCCCCCCTACTCCTTGCCCCCTGCCCTAAATACGTACCCCTTTGGGGAAGCAAGCTACGCGTAGCGTCCCGCAGGGATGGGATATTTTTTTAGTTGGAAGTCCTTAACCCTTCTAAGCTAATTCCTTATACTCAAGAAATGAGCGATAAAATGGATGATTTGCTAACTGATGTAATTATAGATTAATAGCTTTTTTTTAAATTAATTAGATTAGTTAATTTACCAAATGCTAAATGATTAGTAGCTGTATTTAAAGTTAGAAATATGGGGACAGATATACATCTTTATGCAGAGACTCATAAAAATGGAAAGTGGGAACCGATTCCCGAACCTGTAAAAAAAGAATGGTCTAAAGGAAAAACTGTACCTGTAGAATCTACTGAAATTGGACGACCCTATGGATTATTTGCGGCACTTGCTGGCGTTTGTCAAGATAATCTACGCCGGACAATGTACGCTGTCTTAGAGCCGATTTCAGAACCACGAGGTTTTCCTGAAGATATGAATGATTTCTACAAGAAGTTTTTTTCAGAAAACCAAATTGGTTATTGCTTTGGACATTCTTGGTTATTGCTTCAAGAGATTATAGATTATGATTGGGACAATCAGTATGTAACCCAATGGGCATACGTAAAACATCAGTATGCACACTTATTTCAGGATAATGCTTCGTTTCCGGCTGAGTTTCCAGAAGGAGAACCGCTATATTTTGTACTGCCGAACTGGAAACAAGAACCTGAAACAACTGAAGTATCTTGGGTGACAAGTTATAAAGAATATGTAGGTTGTTCTGAACAGTTTATTGAAGAACTTCTCGAATTAGGTTCTCCTCATGAGATTAGAATAATTTTCTGGTTTGATGCATAATACCATTTCTGTATGAAGCTGCGCTAAATTATTCACAAGGGTGTATTTGGTACAAGTGTGATGGGTCTCAAATTGCAAGTTGAGATTAAACAGAGCCGAGAAGAATTGGAAAAAGCTGTTAAAT
>NZ_JBWQXL010000064.1:0-32126 GCF_056620565.1 Nostoc sp. LEGE 12454 | reverse complement strand
AGTGAACCACGAGTCCGTAAACGTCGCCCAAAAATTTATCCTTTGATGACCAAACCCCGGCATGAATTACGAAATCTTTTGAAAACTGCTTAACCACAATTGTTTCAGCTTTTCTTAGTGCCATTCGTACATTATGACAGTGGGATCGCCAGCCTGAATAGCGCACTTGGCTACGATGTTTCGCGCTTTGATCCAGACGGCCCCTTACCGGAAATCCCGCAGACTAACGCCGGAAAGACCTCACGAGAACGAGTGATAGCGCTGGCACAACGCGAGAACCTGACCATTCGACAGCTAGCTCAACGCATCGGCAGTTACGGCGGGCTGGCCTTCGTCGGCACGCCCCAAACGATCGCCGATGATATGGAGCAATGGCTGACAGAGGAAGGGTCTGATGGCTTCAACGTTATGTTCCCTTTTCTTCCTGAAGGGTTGAATGACTTTGTAGACAAGGTTGTGCCAGAACTGCAACGACGGGGGATTTTCCGCCATGACTATGAGGGCAAGACGCTGCGCGAAAATTTGGGACTGGCACGCCCCGCCAACCGCTTCTTCCAGACCACTACTGCGTCTGTCAGCTAGACATCACACAACAATGTGATGAAAATCTCTTTTCCCAGTCAAAATCATGCCAACCTGTATGTTTTTCCCTAGCCCAACCAAGTCAGCTAGTAATAACCTGGGTCGAAGTTGTTCTAGCGATCGCGACGTGCTTCAGCAAAAATTTTTCCGACAGCAATTCCCGCCTGCGTGTAAGGAATCCAATCATTTGTGTATTATCAGAAAGGTGTGATTGCACGTGCTCTCCGTCAAGCTAATGAGTATGGTGGTGCACTGATAATAGCTGCTACTGGATTTGGTTCAAGCCTAGTTAGTCATAAGTTAAGAAGGCTAACACTAACGTGAGTTCGGCGACGAATTAAAAAGTAGCTGGTGCTAATAAATATTAGCTGAGTTTGTCAATCAAATTCTGAAAACGAAAACGTCCATACTAGTTCTAACAATCTATCTGTTTCAAGATGATGCATCAGCCTAATGCCGGAGTTGAACCACACCTCCGGCTAAACGTAATTCATATTATTAGGTATTGGTCAGCAGAAGATTCACGTTAACGTCCTAACATTTTATCTCGCAGATGTTTAATGCGATCGCGCAATTTTGCCGCCTCTTCAAATTCTAGTTTCTTCGCCGCTTCTTTCATCTGCGCTTCTAACAGAGTAATCAATTGGGGAATCTGTTCTAATGGCAGTTCATCTAGATGTTCATCTACAACTTTTAAATCAGTTGCATTTAACCGCCGAGATACATCTAAAAAAGCCAAAATCGCATTACTTGATTTTTTCACAATCGGTTGTGGTGTAATTCCATGCAGTAGATTATGTGCTGTTTGAATACCACGTCGCCTGTCTGTTTCATCAATAGCTTTAATCATGCTACCTGTCAGATTATCGGCATACAAAATTGCTTGTCCCTGAATGTGACGCGCGGCTCTACCAATAGTTTGAATTAAGGAACGCTCGGTTCGCAAAAAACCTTCTTTATCTGCATCCATAATTGCTACTAAAGAAACTTCAGGTAAATCCAAACCTTCCCGCAGCAAATTTACGCCAACTAATACATCAAATTTCCCCTCGCGCAAGTTCTGCAAAATCTCGATGCGCTCAATAGAAGTAATTTCGGAATGTAAATATCGTACCCTGATACCGTGGTCTTGCAAATATTCGGTTAAATCTTCCGCCATCCGCTTAGTTAATGTGGTAATTAACACTCGTTCATGGCGGTCGGCTCTATCTTTGATTTCGCCTAACAAATCATCAATTTGTCCTTCTGTGGGACGTACTGAAATTTCTGGATCGACCACCCCAGTTGGTCGTATCACTTGCTCAACTACATGATCTTCAGAAACTTCTATTTCCCAATTTCCAGGAGTTGCTGAAACGAAAATACACTGATTTACTTTTTGCCAGAATTCCTCGGCTTTTAAAGGACGGTTATCAGCAGCACTAGGAAGCCGAAATCCATGTTCAATTAAAACTTTTTTTCTCGCTTGATCGCCGTTATACATGCCGCGAATTTGTGGCACTGTAACGTGAGATTCATCAATAACTAATAGCCAATCTTTGGGAAAATAATCAATTAAACATTCTGGTGGATCGCCAGCTTGTCTTCCTGCTAAGTGACGGGAATAGTTTTCGACACCGTTGCAATAACCGACTTCGCGCAGCATTTCTAGGTCATAGCGTGTACGTTGATCTATGCGTTGCGCTTCTAATAATTTGCCAGCTTGTTCTAAGTCTAGTTTTTGCTGTTTTAACTCCGCTGCAATATCATGACAAGCTAATTCTAAGCGTTCTTCTGGGGTGACAAAGTGACGCGCAGGGTAGACATTTACGGCTTCCAAACTTTTGAGAATTTCACCTGTCACCGGATCGATATAGCGAATTGCGTCAATTTCATCACCAAAGAATTCGACGCGAATAATTCGGTCTTCATAAGCTGGGCCAATTTCTAAAACATCACCCCGAACGCGAAATTTTCCCCGGCCCATTTCGATGTCGTTACGGCTGTATTGAACATTTGCCAAATCTCGTAAAATTTGACGCTGATTTACTTCCATACCTATCTGAAGAGGGATGGCAGCTTTCAGATATTCTGCTGGCATTCCTAAACCGTAGATGCAACTGATGGAAGCAACGACAATGACATCACGACGTTCAAAAAGCGATCGCGTCGCTGAATGTCGCAACATATCTATTTCATCATTAATTGCCGCCGTTTTTTCAATATAAGTATCGGTGACGGGAATATAAGCTTCTGGCTGATAATAATCGTAGTAACTGACAAAATACTCGACTGCGTTATTGGGGAAGAAATCCCGCAACTCGTTACAAAGTTGTGCGGCGAGGGTTTTATTATGTGCCAGAACTAAAGTAGGCTTGCCAATTTTCTCAATAACTGCTGCTACCGAAAATGTTTTGCCAGTTCCAGTGGCTCCTAGTAAAGTTTGGTAACGATTGCCTGATTGGATACTAGCAGAAAGTTGGGCGATCGCTTGTGGTTGATCGCCTGTGGGACTAAAGGGAGCTTGAAGACAAAATTCTGTCATACAGTTTTGCTGTAAATACCCTATCTCATGGTGAAGATTCCGCTCTGTATCTATTGTAGCTGGGTTATTAAACCAAATAAATAGTAATAATTATTTACAAAACTTATTGCTTTAAATTTACTTATGTATTAGTTTTAAAGATTCTTATATCTATATGAGGTTTTTTAAGGTTAAACTCTAAGGTATATGGGAAAAAATTTCATCTTTCCTTAATTATTGTAAAATTCAGTTAACAAACTAGAGGTGTTCGTTTATGACTATTAGCAACGCTGGCAAAGCAACCAGTTCTCGGCAGAAGTATGCCAAGTCTAAAGAAGAAGTTGAAAATCAACAAGACCAGAGCTTGAATGCAGATAAAGCCGAGGAAGTTAATGAACTGCCAGTAGGAGCTTCTGGAACACTCGCCATTTCTGGAATTCGTCCCATAGGCGCTAGCGACTTAGAAGTTGCTGAACACCTTTCAATTTCTGGGGTGCGTCCCGTTAGCACTAGTACATTAGAAGTAGTTGAAACCTATAACGCAATGGGTATTCGTCCAATTGGCGCTAATACATTCCAAGTTGTTGAAAGTATTAACCTCTCTGGGATTCGTCCAGTTGCCTCAAGTTCATTGGTAATTTCTGACAGTTATTCCACCTTCGGGAATCGTCCCATAGCACCAAATGAGATTGACAATTCTGAAAGCCTAATGGGTTTTCTAGATTAAACAAAAAACATCCTCATAACTTTATTAACCCATTTTCTATACGAAACTGGGTTTTTTTATTTAAAAAGTAGAAATTACCATCTGTGACATTTGTTCTATGTCTTTTAGCATAGGTAACTAAACTATTCTCACTTTATTTGATATCCAACTAACAGCCAGAACGCTTACTACAACTAACTTACTTAGTTACTAATACCAATTACGAATTACGAATTATTGAATCTACCTTGTGGTGGAAGGCTTTAGCAAAAACTTTAAGTTATTGTGTAAAGGTAATAACAAACAGTTTCAAAGTTAGTTTATAGCTTTGAAATTAATTTTGAATTGAATCAGGAGTATCAAAATGAGCATAGAAGATCGCGCAAAGGCTGCTGCTAAAAATGTTGAAGGTAAAGCCCAAGAAGCATTAGGAAACGTTACTGGAGATCCAGAAGATAAAGCGAAAGGTAAAGCGAAACAAGCTGAAAGTGAAGTACGTCATGGTATTGAAGACGTAAAAGATGGTGTCAAGAAAAATATTGACTAACAATTCATGATTTTTTTGCAGAAACTCTAGGGATATTAATGGGGTAGATTCCTTTTTTGCAGAAAAATGTGAGTTGTTTCAAAATCAAGCTAAACTTTTGTGAGATTCCCTAAACAAGGGCTAGAGAATAGAGTATCAGCTTGATTGGCAGAGTTTTTGTAGAGACGTAATTATTTACGTCTCTACACTTTTCAAAAAAGATTATTTTAAAGTTTAGATAGAACTATCTATCTATATTTATTATTTTGGTAAGCTAGCTTTGAAGGTTTATAGTAAATTCCTTAATGATTATTTGAAAATCTTTGAAAATTATTTAATTATAAATAGGATTTACGCAAAAATTGCTAAAAAGCTTAATTTATCGAACCGCCATCGCGCTTCGCGTTCGCTTTAGCGTCTCTGAAAGAGAAGCGTCTCGAAGAGAAGAGCGCCGAGAATTCGTAGAGTGTGCGTAAGTCCTAATAAATTTAAACAAACAAACTTACAATAACCTGAGTTTGATATAACTTACACATTTGGGATGCTCCCAAATCAAGTGACTGCTGATGATATTAGCAAAGTAGTGTTATGTCTACGATGGGCGTAGCTGCGGTAACTTTCTTAATCTTAAGATTATTCTAAGGATCGTGAAATTGTAGTAATATAACACGGGCATTAACTATCTTCAGCTACATCTGATTGTTAATGCTCTTAAATTTACAATCGATGAGAATATACCGTGAGCCTAACTCTTTATTTGCTCCGTCACGGACAGACAGAATGCAGTCGCAATAATTCCTTTTGCGGTTCCATAGACTCAGAACTTACCCCAGAAGGGTTGGATATGGCAAATGCTTTTGCTGACGCATATACTTCTAAGGATTGGACAGCAATATTTTGTAGTCCTATGCGGCGAACTGTATTGACAGCAAAACCTTTGTGTGAAGCAATAAAGATAGAACCACAACTTAGAGATGGTTTAAAAGAAATCAACTATGGCTTGTGGGAAGGAAAAACGCCAGAAGTAATTAGCCGTGAATATCACGATGATTATATTCGCTGGTCAGCAGATCCGGCTTGGAATGCTCCCACTGGTGGAGAAATGGCTGTGACAATTGCTTCTCGCGCCTTGCAGGTAATTGAAGAAATTAAACAAAATTATACTAGTGGCAATGTTTTAGTTGTTTCGCACAAAGCAACTATCAGAATTATTCTGTGTAGTTTACTGGGGATTGATGTAGGACGCTTCCGTTTTCGTTTGGGATGCCCTGTTGCTTCGGTGAGTATTGTAGAATTTAGCTCACATGGGCCCCTGTTAAAGGTTTTGGCAGATCATAGTCATTTGAATGAGCAGTTGCGAAATTTACCTGGTACATAAGGGGAGTTAGGAGTTAGGAGAGACGCGATTAATCGCGTCTGTACAAAAGTTAGGAGTTATTATTTTTACCTTGCTCTCCCTCGCTATCTGGCCCCGACAATTGTTGCGATCGCAGTTATAAGTGAATGTCTTGTCGTCACCAACATTACAACATTAAGGCTTAAGGTTACGAGATTAAGGCTTAACGCTATAACATTAAGGCTTAAGGTTACGACATTAAGCCTTAACATTACAACATTAATCACCAGCGTCATAAGATTAAGGCTTAAGGTTACGACATTAAGCCTTAACATTACAACTTTTTGACAAAAGCTTATGCGATCGCTCTTTAGGGTAGTGCGCTCTGTGCGATCGCAAGCAATACTTAAATAAAACTTATGAATGATTTGACTTGGCAATAAATCTTGCACTGCACCTACAACTCTGTTTCTAGCCTATCTCGCGCTGTCCAAATTGCCTCGCGCACCTCTCCCACGCACTCTTCACCCGTCGCCTCGCGCCAAATGGTTAGAAACTGGCTTTCACCCAGAAGCGCAGAGATGCAGATTCAGTTTTTGTAGGTTTTAATTCAGTACAGATACAGCGATAATGTAATCAAATTATCAGCCAATTATTTTATGCTGCCAGTTATTGAGACTATTGTATTACGTCAAATGGCTTCGGGCGATCGCCTATCCTTACAACTATACAAATTCATTGGCGCTCAACCTGGTAAGAAGGTTTATATTCAATCTAATCTGCACGGTGCAGAAATTGCTGGTAATGGCGTTATTCACCAGCTAATTGAGTTTTTATTAACAATAAATGATACAGATTTAACTGGAGAAATTTGGTTAGTTCCCGTTTGTAATCCAATGGGGACGAATGAACGCGCTCATCATTTTTCCCCTGGACGTTACTGCGTTTACGAAGCTAAAGACTGGAATCGCATATTTTGGGATTACGAAAAAGAAGCTGATGATTTAGTAGCTTTTGCTAAATCTCAACTTCATATCGATCTAGAGGTCGTTCGAGAAAATTATCTAACTATAATTAAGCAACAATTTGCGAAAATTTTAGAAAAAATTAATTCTTCTAGTGCAGTGCCATATACTGAGCTTTTTGGTTACAAGCTACAAAACCTGAGTTTAGATGCAGACTATTTAATTGATTTACATAGTTCTACCAATCAAGCTTTAGACTACCTTTATTACTTCCGAAATCGAGAAGACAGTGCCAAATACTTTCTACTCGATTTTGGAATTTTGCTTAATAAATACGATGGTGATGCTTTTGATGAAGCTTTTATCAAACCTTGGTTAGCACTGGAAGCTTGTTTTAAAGAGTTGGGTAGAGATATCAAGTTTGATGTGGAAGCTTGGACGCTAGAATTAGGAACAGGAATGCAAATAAATCCTGATTCAGTATCCAAAGGTGTACGGGGTGTGAAAAACTATTTAGTACAAAAAGGTGTATTACAAATTCCTAATTTATCGGATGACATAAAAACCCATGAGATGACTTTTGCATCTAGTAGCAATCGGAAAAAATATTATGCGATCGCAGGTGGGATGATTCAATCCAGAATAGAATTAGGCACTTTAGTAAAAACTGGAGACAAACTCTATCAAATTCTCAGTTTTAATAAAGAAGGTCAACTTCCTACTGTAATTGATGTCTGCGCTCAACATGATGGATTAGTTTATGATGTCGCAACCAATCAAGCTGTGAATGAAGGCGAATTTGTATTGGGAGTTATTAATTAGGGCATGGGGTATTGGGCATAGATATTCATGTAATTGTCATCACATACTAAACATGAAAATTTTTTCCCTAAATCATCACAAAGACGCGATAAATCGCCGTCTCTACAATAATTAGTTTTTTGTAGAGACGGCGATTCATCGCGTCTCTTGCCTTAACCGAACAGTATTGAGTTTAGTCTCCCAAATAAATACTCATACCACGAGCGGTTTTAACTAAAGTACCATTGGGATCGACAGCGCTATATTGAGCGATCGCTTCTGTAATGGGTACACTTAATACTTGGCGATTTTGCCATGTCACCATGCGATCGTATCGCTCTTCGGCAATTAGATTAACCGCCGCTACGCCAAAGGCTGTTGCAACTAATCTATCTAGTGGTGAAGCAGTTCCACCCCGTTGAATGTGTCCTAAAACTGTGACTCGCGTTTCTACACCAATGTGCTGAATAATTTCATCGGCTAAATATTCGCCAATTCCACCGTATCGAGATTGACCTAAGCGATTGGTAATCGTCACATTTTCCCCGTCTTGGTTACGAACTGCTTCAGAAACAATAATCAAACAATAGTTTTTGCCTTTTTCTTGGCGTTCTTTGATTTTGTAGCAAATGTGTTCAACTGTATAAGGTATTTCGGGAATTAAAATTACATTTGCTCCCCCCGCAATTCCCGCAGCTATTGCTATGTGTCCGGCATCACGACCCATTACTTCCAAAATCATGACTCGGCTATGACTTGCAGCAGTAAAATGTAATCTATCTAGTGCTTCTGTGGCAATATTTACTGCTGTATCAAAACCGATGGCGTGTTCGGTAACGCCAATATCGTTATCAATGGTTTTGGGAATACCTACTAAATTAATACCGCCTTGTTGAGCGAGGCGACGCAAAATTGCCAAGCTACCATCGCCGCCGATACCAATCAAAGCGTCTAAACCTAGTTGATGATAACCTGCAATAATTTCTTCAGAGCGATCGCATAAACTTCCATCCGCCATCGGAAAAGCAAAGGGGTCGCCTTTATTGGTTGTCCCCAACATTGTGCCACCCGCAGTTAACAACGAGTCAACTCGATCGACTTCCAGCTTGGTGAATTGTGGCGGACGCGCCATTAATCCTAGAGTTGCTTGACGAATTCCCAAAACTTCCCAGCCGTAAGTATTTACAGCACAATTTACTACAGCCCTAATCACAGCATTTAAGCCAGAACAATCACCTCCACTCGTAAGAATTCCTATGCGTTTGGGTTCTCCCAGATTTTTGATTGACATTTTGATCCAAATGTATATGTTAAGTAGTCGATGAAATTTAAGCCAAAGTTAGAAGCAGATTAAACTTAAGCAAAAGTCATCCCTGTTAATGCCAAAGTAATTTTATGTTTCTTTTGTATCAAAAAACAAAACAAAATCTAAAAATTCAGCAACTCTTGAGCCAGAAGTTAGAATTTATGTGCGTTTAGTACGATCGCCGATGAAATGAGGTAAACTTGGAGTTTAATTTTTTTAATATTCTGACTACTGAATTCTGACTCCTGAATACTACAACTAAGGTTATCTCAGCTGTAAAATATAAGTGTAGAGCCGGTAGTAGATTAAACCTCGGCAAAAGCAATCCCTAAAAATGCCAGGGTAATTTTATGCCTATTTTGTGTCTAAGAAAAAATCAAGTTATCCCAGCTATAAAATATGAGGGTGGAGCCAAAGGTGACTAGTATTGAAAATTACAACTTCTCTTTTTCAGGAGAAGTAGCAATTCCCCAGGCTCCTCCTGAATTCAAATCAGGTTTTATCGGCATTGTTGGTCGTCCAAATGTCGGTAAATCTACTTTGATGAATCAGTTAGTAGGACAGAAAATTGCCATTACATCACCAGTAGCACAAACAACACGTAACCGTTTGCGCGGTGTATTAACTACACCAGAAGCGCAGTTAATATTTGTAGATACGCCAGGAATTCATAAGCCCCATCATCAATTGGGCGAAGTCTTGGTGCAAAATGCCAAAATTGCCATTGAATCGGTAGATGTAGTGTTATTTGTGGTAGATGGATCTGTGGCTTGTGGATCGGGCGATCGCTATATTGCCGAATTGCTCAGTCGCAGCAAAACACCAGTGATTTTGGGTGTGAACAAAACCGACCAACAACCGACTGATTCGCAGTTTCTAGATGATAGTTACGCTCAGATGGCCCAATCTCATGAATGGAAAATCGTGAAATTTTCTGCTAAGACTAGTACAGGATTACCGCAACTTCAAGAATTATTAATTGAACATTTAGAAATTGGGCCATTATATTATCCTCCAGACTTGGTAACTGACCAGCCAGAACGCTTTATTATGGGTGAATTAATCCGAGAACAAATTTTATTATTGACTCGTGAAGAAGTACCCCATTCAGTTGCGATCGCCATTGACTTAGTAGAAGAAACTCCCAGTATTACCCGTGTACTTGCTACCATCAACGTCGAGCGTGATTCTCAAAAAGGCATACTCATTGGCAAAGGTGGAGCAATGCTCAAAGCAATTGGTAGTGAAGCCCGCGAACAAATCCAAAAATTAATCGCTGGCAAAGTTTATCTAGAATTGTTTGTGAAAGTTCAGCCAAAATGGCGGCAGTCGCGGGTTAGTTTAGCAGAGTTAGGCTATCGCGTGGAAGAATAATAATTGGTCATTTGTCATTAGTCATTAGTCATTGGCAAGCAAAAGACAAAGGACAAATGACAAAAGACAAAGGACAAATGACTAATGACTCTTAATTAATAAAAATGTCTTTAGATACTCGCTATCCCTTAAATTTACCCGTCAATGCTCCGCCCTTGCGCGTGTTAATTGTCGAAGACGATCCGATGATGCAACTGGGATTAGAGCAATCGTTGATGGCTCATCCTCAGTTAGAGATTGTTGGACAAGCTGAAGATGGTTATTTGGGAGTTCAAGCTGCACTGCAACTGAAACCTGATTTGGTGGTTATGGATATTGGATTGCCGCGATTGGATGGCATTGCCGCAACACAGCAAATTAAGGCGGCGCTGCCAGCAACTCATGTGGTGATGCTGACATCTCATCAAACGGAGACAGAAATTATTGCGGCACTGTCTAGCGGTGCAGATGCATATTGTATCAAAGGTGCAAGTGTGGAAAGATTGTTAAGTGCGATCGCAGCCGCAGTTGATGGTGCAGCCTATCTCGATCCCCAAATTGCGCGGCGAGTCATTGATAATCTCAAACCGCCTTCACCCACCACCAACACCGCTAACTTATCTGGGCGGGAGTTAGAAGTATTAAAGCTGATGGTAGACGGGTTGAGTAATCCCGAAATTGCCGAAAAACTCTATCTCAGTCCTAACACCATCAAAACTCATGTTCGGGGAATTATGAATAAATTAGCAGTGGACGATCGCGTGCAAGCAGCAGTTGTGGCACTACGTTCCGGGTTGGTTTGACATCAGAAGCAATCCAAATATTTACTATTGAATATCTGGATCGATGTGCATAGCGATTCCTACTCTATATGTAACTTTCAAAATACTAAATGCCAACCTTTGGGTATATTTCTAACTATCCAAATAGTTGTCAAACTTTTAAAGTTAGCTAATTTTTTGTTCCATGCGCTCATTACTATTTCAAAACTTGAAGCTGACTATTCCTACAGCTTTAGGATTTACGATTTTGGGCTATATTCTAAGTCTACCTCTGAGTTTTCTTGGCAACTCAGAGGCAGTAAGATGGCAACTCAATCCTCAACGCAGAATATTTATTGAAACCCGAAAGCTTGATGAGCTTGGAAGTTTTCAAGCGCGGGTAGCACTTGGAGGGACAGCGCTCGGAATCTTAGTAGCTCAAACAACTTTTATTGTGTATATATTTGGACTTAGCAATCGTAGTACTAAGTAGTAATATCTTTGACGAGAAGATGTAAACACAGACTTAAGACCACCTGATGCAGTTGTATCTTAAGGTAATCGCCACACCTTTGGCTTTTGGCACACATTTATAACCCAATTTACAATTAGAGGCGTACATATAGATGTACGCTTCTAGAGCCAATTTATTTGTTGACAATTTTCTGGAAAAATAGTCTACCTCAATGCATTTCAGTTAAAAGAGTTTGAGAATTGATTAGGGTCAATATTAGCAGGAAATAACAAAATTTCCTTACCTTCTAAACTTGCCTTTTGGTGAAGCAAAATTGCTTTTTCCAAAGAACAATATTTAATTGGAACCCATCTGTCGCTATAAAAGTAGACAGTTACTCGGCTCATTGCATACTCTTTCAACGGCAGTGGAAGAGACCAGGACGAGTCCACAGTTTGAACCTTACCTGTTGAGTCCATGCTTTGAACCTCAGTTATTAAGTATATTTACTTTCACTGATTGGAATGATTTAGAGGAACTATCATAAGTAATAACAATCTGCCTTAAAACTACATCTTTAGATAAAAATTAGAATAATTAAAACTGACTTCGCCCCTAAGGGGTAAATGCGATCGCAACTTCTTGCATCTCAACAACTTGGGTTATATCCACACTATAACCCCCTGCAATAGTCGTTATTACTGCAAAAATATGTAGGGATTTGATAGAAAAGTGCGATCGCATAACTTAGTTTTTTTTACAGCTATTTTCAGCAAAAAAGCTGTAACCTTTATGCATCTAACTCTTAATGAATGTCCACTCTAGTACCTTGATGGGGGCTTTTTGTAGTGCTTGAGTTAATTCGGCGCTGCTCTGAAATTTTACCTCAGAGAGATCGCAAGCTTCGATGCTGACCGTGAATTTATCCTCTTGGAAGGGCCAGGGTTTGACAACAACCAACTGATCGCTGCGCTGCATGATGTCATAGCGCTCACCTTCAGGGCCCTTGCTAATTTCTAAAAACCGCTCATCGTCAGGTAGTTCTTGCTGACAGAGAATAAGCGAAAGGCGATCGCACCATTGCATAAATGCATAGGCTGCATCAACTTCCTCCTTTTTGATGCCCAATTCTTTGCGCCAACGTTGCTGATTTTGAAGTTGCTCGTCTAAAAGTTTGTCTAATTTTGAAGACTTACCCCGGCTTGACTCATTTAAACGGCTGATGTGCATGGAAATTAATAGAGCTACCCATCGTCCACGATAAAGAGCATTCTTTGCCAAATTAGCCAATTTATCAACACTTGCATCTAAATCGGCATTTGTGGAGAGCATGAAATCCTTTGGCGCACCCGCTTCAGTTAGAATATCTTCTTCCCACTCTTTTTCTAGATCGTCGTGATGAGAAATTGCAGCTATTGTTTCATATACCCTTGCTGGAGCATCTTTGCGTCGCCATTGTCCCGCTAGTTCAGCTGCTAATAAAGCATGGGCACGATGATAAATGACTTCCCAACCATTTGGCGTAGCGTTGACAATCACAAGTGAATCTCCTAATTCTGAGTTTTGATTTTGAGTTGAATTAATTTCTGAAGTCAGAAATATCGCGGTAGAAATTGAAGCAGGGGCGCAAGTTCTTGTGCCCCGACAACAGGCGCGGCTCAAATACATGAAAATTGCTGTAAAAAAATCCCGACCTTTTAGAAAAGTCGGGATTTTTTTTGCTCACTAAATGTAGCTAAACAGCCCAACAGTTTATAAACAAGGTAGGCAAATAGCCTACCATATTATTGGGAGTTGTTCAGAATCTGCCAAAAACTCTTTCGCTCAAAATCAATCTATATTCTGACTGCAATCTATGCAATTAAGAGTGGCTTTCTAGCGGATTAGCAATATATTTGAATGTTGGCTCAGAATTCCAAGGGCCACGCTCATCTTGACCATTTCCGTCTGTAGATAGATTGTAGTAGAGAGCAACAGTTTCATCTGGCTTAATATTACCAAAGAATGGATCTGTCAACTTACCTAGCGAATCTAGAGCTTTCATAAACATCTGGGTATGAGAAATTTCTCGTGTTAACAGATGGACTAAAGTCTCTTGGGTTCCTTTGTCGGTTGCCAACTTAATCAATTCTTCGTAAGTCTGACGAGCGCCAGCTTCAGCTGCAACGTTAGCTCTTAAATCACGTACCACATCTCCACCCTCATTCAAGTAACTTGCAGTCCAAGCATTACCTTGGCTATCTAGAAAATGAGGTCCAATTCCTCGGACTGCAAAAAGAGTACTCTTGTAAGCCTCTGTTTGATCTACATTTTTAGTATGAGCCTCAATGAGTTTACCAACCATTTCTAAATGGCTGAATTCCTCGATAGCAATGTCTTGGAGCATATCTTTAATGCCAGCATTTTCGACATGGAATGATTGCACCCAATATTGAAGTGCTGCACTAAGTTCTCCAGTAGCTCCGCCAAACTGCTCTAGTAGCAACTGAGCAAAACGAGGGTTTGGTTCAGTAACGTTAACTGCATGAATAGGCTCTTTTTTGTGGAAAAACATAGATTTACACTTCCCAAAATAATGATGTTACAGAATGAATTGACTTTTCTTATAGTCTTTTTCCAGATAAAGCTAATTTGCGGTTTTATAGCTTCTTAAACTGGTGAACTATAAGATTGATAAAACACAGTACTTATGTCAAGGTTGATAACCGCCTATCAATGATTAGGCATTGCTGCTTCTTCTGATTAATCCCCACAAGTAAATAGCAACAATAGCGCCAAGCACAGCCACTAAAATACCAGGAAGAGTTAAACAGCGCCAGCAGCAGTAATTTGCAGAGTTCCCGTTCCTAACAAGGTAAACAAACTTCCACCGACGAAAGCACCAATGATACCCAAAATCATTGTGGAGAGAATTCCGCCGCCTTAAGAACCAGGATAAATAGCTTTAGCTTAGGCGTAGTCTGCCGTTAGGCATCGCACCTGCCAAAACTCCTAAAACTATCCAAGCAAAAATACTCATACCCGCCTCAACAATCTCACTTATATCTAAGTTATCAACTCTAATTTAAAATTATTTCTACCAGATGGGGTAAATGCTAAATCCAAAAGTTATACAAAATAATTTATATTTCAGATTGAATGAGAATTTGCGTTTTCTATATCTGAATTTTAAATAAAAGTGTTTGCACATTTTAAGTTAGAAGTCATTAAAAACATCTAATTATGGACATAATTATTGTTCGTAAAACTAAATCTTAATTAAGTAATCAATCTCTTATCTTTTATCTCTACCTTAAGGCATAAAATTTGTATCTAACTTTTTGGGGATGTATGAAAAATATTTATTCATAATTTTGTTGATAATTTTTTTTGTCATAAATATAAAATAAATAATTAACTACGCTTTTTATTGCACATTTTTTATTTAATAACTTTATCAAAACAGAATTCATTCTGAATTCTGACTCCCGAATTCTGTTCGATAAAATCGGATTGCTATAGTCTTAATAATGTCCCCTCAACTTTTATTTTTAAGGTAGATTGAGGGGATAATATCTGGTAAAGATTTGCAGAAGCGATATCAAATAGCGCGAGAAAACTTTGTCTCTCGCGTTCTTGTATGAGTATCAAATATGACGGCAATATTTCTTACTAGTAATCTCCCGATGTCGGTAATCTGAATCTGATTTTTTGATAAACTGACTAGACCATCGGCTTCTAGTGGTTTTAATGCCTCTAGTTCCTCAGAAAAATATTCATCAAAACTGATATGATATTTTTTTTCAATATCTTGCTTATGAAGCTGAAAATGAGACATAATACTCATAATCACATCCCGTCTAATAATATCATTGTGAGTAAGCTTGATACCTTTGCTAACAGGTAAACTACCTGATGCCAGTGTCTGATAATAATCTTTTAACTCCTTGTGATTTTGAGCATAAGCATCTTCTAACATACTGATGGATGTTGCACCAAAACCAAATAATTCTGTTTCGGCATGTGTAGTATAGCCCTGAAAATTGCGTTTGAGAGTGCCATTGCGTTGAGCGATCGCTAATTCATCATTAGTTTTAGCAAAATGATCCATTCCAATAAATAGATATTGGTTATTCGTCAATTCTTCAATGGTCATTTTCAGAATCTCTAACTTTTCCTCGGCTGGGGGTAGCGCCTCTTGAGGAATATTTTTTTGCGTCGGTTTGAGCCACGGCACATAAGCAAAGTTAAAGACAACAATTCGGTCAGGATCTAATTCAATCGTCTTTTTCAGCGTCTCTTGAAATGTCTCACGTGTTTGATAAGGTAAACCATAAATTAGGTCTACATTCACACTTTCAAACTTAGCTTCTTCGATCCACCTCATAACATCAAAGAGCATTTCTTCAGGCTGGACGCGATTTACAGCTACTTGAACTTGGCGATTAAAATCCTGAATGCCAAAACTAATGCGGTTAAATCCAATCTTCCTCAGAAAGAAAATGTAGTTTTTATCGATATAGCGGGGATTAATCTCAATTGAGATTTCTGCTTGGGGATCGATGTTAAAATAACGATTGATATTTTTCCATAAAAATTCTATTTGGTGACGCTCCAAGTAATTAGGAGTACCACCTCCCCAGTGGATTTGCAGCACTTTTCTATCGGAATCGATTAAAGCTGCGGTATTTTTAATGTCTTGAACCAAAGACTCCACGTAAGGTTTAGCAATATTCTTGTTGTTGGAAATTACTGTATTACAGCCGCAGAAGTAGCAAGCGCTTTGGCAAAAAGGGATATGGAAATACAAAGAAAGAGGGGTTTTGCGTTGATTCGATGCAGCGATCGCGGCCTTAAAATCAGTTTCAGTGAATGTTTCGCTTAACTCTGTAGCGGGCGGGTAACTGGTATATCTAGGTGCGCGAGTGTCGTACTTTTGAATCAGATCCAGATCGAACTTGACACCAGGTAATAGAAAAACCATTGAGTTGCTTTCCAATAAATGAAGGGAGTAGGTAGAGACGCGATTAATGGGGAGCGGGGGAGCAGGGGAGCAGGGGAGCAGGGGAGCAGAGGAGAAGTTACAGTAAGTTTTTCCCCTCTGCCCCTCCGCACCTCTGCACCTCTGCCTCTTGTGCCCAATCCCCAATGACAAATAACAAAATTAATTAGCCGCAGCTATTTCAGTGCTACCTGAATTTTGAGCAAGAGTAAGGCTATTAAAGAGAACTTGACCGAGTGCTTTAATTAAACTTCCCTCTAACTCTTGAGCCATCTTTAAATTGAACCCAAAGGCATTATTTATTAGCTTCTGCAACAATCCTTTCTGCTGTTATATCATCAACGGGTAATGCATTTAATGCCTGACGATACTTATCCTTAAATGCCTTTTTGTCAGGAATTTGCTCAAAGTTGTAAAAGGATGTGCCTTCATAGCCAGAAAGCTTTAGGGCTGACTGAGCAACTTTTTGTAGCATTTGACCCCCAGAAAGATCGCCCATGTAGCGAGTATAGGCATGACCTAGCAATAAGGCTGGTTCACTAGCAGAAATTTCCCGAATGCGCTCAATGTAGCTTTGGGCAGCAGGTGAGGCTGTAACTTGCTCTCTCCAATTATCCCCATAATAGAACACCATGTCTTTTTCAAGTGAGGATTGGCGATTAAGTTCAGGAAAGTAAACCGCACTAATCACAGGATGCTCTCTATGGCTCTCTAATGCTGCTTCTAGTTCGCTGTAGACGTAATACAAGTTGCTTAAGAATTTAGCGAAGCAGTCTCTATCCACAACTCCTTGCAAAAAACATTTCATGAATGCCACATTTTCCGCTGAGTTGTGGGCTTGTTGAGTTCCAGAGCGCAGTTTGATGGCTAGATTACTACTCATTGTTGCTCCCTTCATGTTCAAACGCAAGGCTTCTGGGCAGTCACCGACTCAGGATGCCTGCCAGTGCCAGCTAAAAGATTGTTATTCTAGGTTGAGAAAGGATCTGCATCACTACTATCTGGCAAATACAACTGCCGATGCAAATCCCAGGTATTTTTATTTCTCCTAAGATTATTTAACTCTTAACTTATATATAACTATTAAGATATTAATATTTATTTATGTTTTTCTAATTTTCACGTTTAGGCACATCCCAATTGAGTAGTAACAAAACTGATTGTGGAATAGGCATTTAAACTCTTCTGAAACAACGGGTAATAAATTTATTTCTCACAATTTACTCTCAATAATTTAACTGATGTCTCCAAAGAACAAAAACTCAAAGCCTGGATTCGCCTGTTCTTAAAGAAGTCGAGAACCTATAATACAAACTGGAACTCTTTTATAAGCCGGTGTGCCACTTTGCGGATCGATTTTTGCTTTAAATAAAACATTAGCTTCAGGATAAAACATAAAAGCGACACCTTCAAGAATCGCCCCACAAATAATTTCAATATTGTCTAATTCTTCCCGATCTCCTTTCACTATTACTCGCTGATGCTCCTGGAATCCCGCTTTTTTGACATCTAGAGAATTCATTAAAATACAGTGACGATGAGGCATACCTCGATATTTATCTTCACTGCGATAAACTACAGTATTATGTTGACCATAGCTGCGTCCTGTTCCTAAAATTACCACCATTCCTGGCTGATTTTCTGGCACACCAAACGCTGCTTTAGTTGGTACCGATAATTGCGGTAAAGGTGTGACAAACATCTGTGCTTTACCATCAGATGTGGAAAATTTCGGTTCATCCAAAATTCGCCCTTCAATGATAAACTCCTGCTTGCTTTGGTCAATTGTGCCAATTTTCTCATAGCCAGGAATAGTTTTAGCAATTAATTCTCTAACATAAGCTGTATCTTGCAGCTTACGCCAATTTATCGGTGTTTCACTATGTAAACGATGAGCAATTTCTGTGATTAATTCTATTTCCGAAATTAGCTCGGCATTAGGTGCTTTTAAATGACTTTTACCTTCATCATTTAACCGCACAAAATTATTACCCGATTCAGTTGTGGTTTTATGAGGATTTTCAAAACGATTGAATACAGGTAATATTAAAGTTTGCTGTTTCGCTAATCCGTGGAAATGTCCTAAGTTTGGTTTGGTAGCTACATAAAATATGGTTTCTATTTGCGATAATGCCTGTTTTACTTGCTGTAAGTCTGGGTTGGCTGCATACAAATTTCCTCCTAAACAAAACAGTGTATCGATCTTTCCTAATTCTGCTGCTGTGATTAAGTCACGAGTATGATAGCCAGGAGTTTCATTTAAAGTTTTTCCTAATAATTGAGATAGTGCTTGTTTGATTTCTTCTCGCAAGTTGACAGTAACACCCATTGAACCAAAGCCTTGCACATTGGAATGTCCTCGAATGGGCATTGTCCCAGTACCAATTTTACCAGCGTTACCTGTAATTAAGGCTGTATTAGCAATACTAAAAATATTATCTACGCCGTTAGAGTGTTGAGTTATCCCCATTGCCCAGGCAAAAACTACACGCGTTGATTTACCAATTATATAAGCTGTTGCTGTGATTTCTTCTTGGGATAAGCCACAGGTACTAGTGATGTTGTCCCACGATATATTATTAGCGTAATCTACAACTTCTTGCCAGTTTTGTGTATAGAATTTCAGATATTCTATTTTAATCAAATTCTGTTCAATCAGAGATTTTTGTAAACCTACAAATAATGCAGCATCACTTCCAGGAATTGGTTGTAAATATAAAGAAGATATATCGGAACCTCCTGTGAGTAAAGATTTGATGGGAAATGCAGGAGACGCAAATTTAACTAAACCGATTTCAATTTGGGGATTAATAATAATTACTTTCCCGCCTCTTTCCCGCAATTCGATTAATTCGTTCATCAGTCGCGGATGATTTGCAGGGGCGTTAGAACCAATTAAAACTATACAATCACTATGTTTTAGGTTTTCTAAACTCACCATTGATGTACCTGAGCCGAAAACTTTTTTTAACCCCACTGTTGAGGGTGCGTGACACAAATCTGAACAGTCTGCTAGATTATTACTACCTAGCGATCGCATTAATAATTGTAGTAAATAGGCAGCTTCATTAGATGAGCGTCCAGAACTATAACTAGCAATTCGTGCTGATGGGAAATTAAAGGCTTGTGTAGCGATCTGGTAAACTTCTTCCCAGCTTATACGTTGATAATGGGATGAACCCGATCTGAGAATCATAGGATAACTTAATCTACCCAAGGAATCGCATTCTTGAGAAGTCAGTTTTTGTAATTCACTAATGCTATTTTGTCGGAAAACATCTTGTTTAATTCCTGGTTGCAATTCCGCAGCGATCGCCTCTACACTTTTAGCACAGCGTTGTAAATATTCTCCCGCTTCATTAACAAAGCCTCCTTTTTGTCCGCCCGTACCCCAAGCGCAGGATAAACACGCACTTTTATGATTGAGAGTTTGCCATAATTTTAATCCTTGTGATGAGAGAGTTTTTTCTACCCAATACTGAATCACAGGTAAACCACCCCCAGCAGGGGAGCTAGAATTGTTTTGAGGTAAGTTATCCATACTTAGCTAAATCTCAAGCTTAACTAATTATTATTATTGCTAAAAATTATTCCGCAAGTATTAATTGAATTTGAAACTATTTGTAACACTTACGTAGAAATGCTTTTTTTGCTCTAACTATAGCAATCCTATTTGAGTTGTGAAAAATATAAATTAGAAAACGAACCGCCAAGGACGCCATCGCGTAGCGTCTCGTTAGAGAAGGACGCAAAGGAAAGAAAGAGAGATATAATTTTCACGAATGATTTAGGACTGCTATATATAAAAGAGAGCGATAGAACCAATTTAACTTAATCTTATCCTTTTTTTGATTTGTTCTTAGTTGTGTTAAGACTTTTAATGCAATATTCAGCCGATGTGGACGGAAGTTTGCAACGCCCTTAAAGCTATGCCATCGGGTGTTTATGAAGATCCGCTTTATCCTGATGTCCCTTTTCGCACGATGATGATTGGTAAGGATGGGCTAGAAAGTCGGGTGAAAGCACCAGCTAAGTCTGCGGTGTTGTTCCAATACAAATGTGAGTTATCGGATATCAGCCGTGTGGCAATTCTTCCCCTTGGCGATCGCTGTGCCGTCCGTATGATGTTGTATAAAATGGAATATGATGGTCCCGCCTTTCCCTTCGATCTAACGCGCACTACTAATATTGCAGATGTTGCGGATGCGATCGAACACGGTTTTGATGATATGTGGAACCCTGCTTTTCTGCATTACAGTCCTGATGCAAGTAGAATCTACCACGGTAAGTGGTCGGGTTTATCTTTTGCCCATGAAGTCGAGGAGACAGACGACGCTGTTCAAGATATGTCTCCCGTCTATGAACGGATGCGGGTTCGTTACACGGCACGCGCTGAAAGGTTTTGGTATGCACTGCGGTACTGCGACAAAGTGCTTTTTGTTCGCACAGGAATTAGCGATCGCGGTGGTGTAATCGATCTGGTCAAGAAGCTACAAAAACAATGCCAGGGGAAACCATTTCATCTCTTGCTTTTTTCTCCCCAAAGCAGTGATGAGTTTTTAGACCTTCCCAATGTGCTGCATTACAATGTCGAGTTTAATCCCGATCGCATGTATGACGATTTGGGACACTGGATGTACTGCACAGAGGTGATGCGAGGTATTTTGGAATCCCTTGGGGTATCTAGCAAAAACCTCTTTTGGTGTCCGCCCAAAATACCGAAGGGGTGGAAAACTAGATAAAAGCGATGCCTACGGCTGGCTACGCCTAAGCACTTGTTACTTCGGCGACTGGGTTGTTTGAGTTTTTCAACTTACCGTGAGTTGGTTATAACGCAATACAGTTCAGTTAGCGTCAAAAACCATAAACTGCGTAGGTTGGGTGGAGGAACGAAACCCAACATTTTCGAGGGTTTGTTGGATTTCACTACGTTCCACCCAACCTACGATGATCTACAATGTGGAGTTTAATCCCGTTATCCTAATCTACCGATTATTTAGTTAATACTGAGGCAAGATGAGCAGGACGAGACAAGTGTGGGCAATGTCCTCCAGGCAGTTCTATGGCTTCAACTCCCAAGCGCTTACGTGCAGCGTAGTGTGACCATGCAGGAGAGATTATCAGGTCATCAGTACAAAAAATATATTTATACTCTACATTTGGTAGAGCATTCAAGGGATTAACCTCAAAAATATATGCCATTGATTGCTGCGAACGTCCTTTTGAGAGTGCCCAGCGTATTATATCCGGCTGACAATCTTGATAAAAAAATTCCATTAATACTGCTTCATCTGAAAAGTTTTTCCCAGCAGAAACAGGATTAAACATATAAGGTTCATCATCAAATTGTTCGAGTTGATGTGACTCTTTTGGTTCGTAATTTAATGATTTGAGGCTATCAGAATCGAGATGATGAGAAAATTGCTCAAGTGTACTAGTTCCTGGGTATGGAATAAGCGCGGTAAGGAAGACCAGTTGACGTATTTGACGCACTTGTGCAACAAGGGGAATAACAGTACCAGCCATTGAGTGACCAACCAAGACAATATCATCATCAGTTTTTGGAAGGGCTTGCAATACGACATCTGCAAATTGCGATAAACTTGCAGACGTATCTTCAATTGGCAAATCCATTGCTACTGTTTTGTGACCTTGTGCTTCTAAATAAGGAATTAACAAATCCCAACACCAAACGCCTTGAAAAGCGCCATGAACTAGACAAAAAAGACTCATAGCTATATTTAAGTTTTTTAAATTGTGCTTATCTTCTACCTCACGTATTGCAGTATTGTCAACAAGCTTCGCGGCTAGCTTTGAAAAACAGGGGCATCGCTATCAGCAAAATAATTCAACCACTGTTGGTTTAGTAACTTTCCCCATCGCATTGCGCGGTAATTCTTCAACTATCAAAATTTGGGTTGGCACTTTATAGACAGCCAATTCCTCTTTTGCCCAACTCCTAAAAGATTCTAATGTTAAAGGTTGTGACCCTTGCAATACTAACGCGGCACAAACCCGTTCACCCCATTCTAAATCAGCAACCCCAACAACTGCACATTCCTGAATATCTGGATGCGATCGCAACACCTCTTCAATTTCTAAAGCTGAAACTTTATACCCTCCGGTTTTGATGATATCCACACTCATCCGTCCCAGAATTCGGTAGTTGTCATTCTCAATTACGGCGGTGTCTCCAGTACGGAACCATCCATCTTGGAAGGCTTTGGCAGTTGCTTCGGGGTTTTGCCAATATTCTAAAAACACTCCGCGGCCTTTAACTTGGATTTCTCCTGGTGTTCCGGCTAGAACTAACTCTCCGTTCTCATCTACTAATCTCACTTCAACTTGAGGTAAAGGCTTCCCCACATATCCAGACAACCGTTCACCGTGTAAAGGGTTCGATAAAGCCATGCCGATTTCGGTCATGCCATAGCGCTCCAGCAGAAAATGGCCGCTGATGCTCTGCCACTTTTCTAAAACTTGAACTGGTAACGCTGCCGAGCCAGAAACCATCAGGCGCATTTTAGCACAGCCTTCTGACATAGTTTTTTGGCGTTCTTTAGAGGCAGTTTCCCAAGCCGCAATTAGCTTTACATAAATTGTTGGTACTGCCATAAATAAGGTTAAGTCACCGTCACAAATTCGGTTCCAAACGGTTTCGGCATCAAATTTGCTCAATATATGGCATTCCGCGCCAGCCCATAAAGCACAAGTCAGTACGTTAATAATCCCATGAATATGATGTAGTGGCAGGATATGTAAAATGCGATCGCTAGATGTCCATTCCCAAGCGGTAGTTAAGCTAGTTACTTGCGCTTGAATATTTTGGTGAGTTGTAACTACACCCTTGGGTTTACCTGTTGTGCCGCTGGTGTAGAGAATTAAGGCGCGTCTAGTGATATCTATCTTTGGGAGGCGACTAATATTATGTGGAAGCGTTTCTGAGGTGAGAATCAATCGCAAATTGTGTGCTTCGGCGAGCGATGCCTGCGGCGGTAAACTACGCAGTATATCCTCAAAATTAGGATGAGCAATAATAATCGATGCTCCAGAATTAGTAATTACATACTCCAATTCTGGACGTGGATGGGAAACACACAGAGGTACAGCTATGCCACCAGCCCGCCAAATTCCCCATTGAGTGGCTACATACTCAAACCCAGGCGGAATGAGAAAGGCAACTCGCTGCTCTTGTAAATCTTCTGTATTTTGAAGAAGATTTGTTGCTATTTGACTGGAAGTGTAGAGCAAATCCCGATATGTAAACGATCCATGCGTTGTCACAATCGCTGTTTTTTCGTTATATTCTTCAGCACGAATAATTAATGGAAGGTTCACGTTTGTTTACCGATTTAAGGTTGATTTCGTCTACTTAATGAAAGTATATATAGAAATCTGATTTCATTTTCTCTGCACCTACAGGCTCAGATAAAGGATTTTTTTAATAAATCTATAATTTTCTTTATTCGTAACTTTATAGATACTACAACCAACGTTGTTTTTTTGCATAAGCAATACTGCCAATCACAATTAATACCATCATACAAATCACCACAGGGTAAGCCAAAGGTTGTTCTAATTCCGGCATATTTTTGAAGTTCATACCATAGAAACCAGATAGAAAAGTTATTGGCAAAAAGATGGTCGATAAGATAGTCAGGCGATTAATTCGTTCGCCTGTTTTACTAGCAATATTATCGCGTTGAATTTCCATCAATTCTGACATCCAGGCTCTTATAGCTTGATATTCTTGCCAGAGTTTATCAACGTGATGAACCAATTCTTGATTGAATAGTTCTTTTACTGGCTGGCTAATCCATTGGAAATCTTCATTATCCATAATAGCCATAAGTAACTTGATGCTTTGAAAATTACGGCGTCCAGAACGAGTAGATTGCCTCATTGTGGCAATTTTTTGGTAAGTTGATTCATCACCGGAATTGTCTAAAACTTCATCTTCTAAATCATCAAGTTTTCTCGAAATATAGGTAAATACAGTTTCGTAATTATTCAAAATATCTTTAAATATGAGATAAAAAAGATAGTCAACTCCTAATTTCTGAATATCTAGAGTTCGCTTTTGGAGATTATTAGCTAAAATACTTAAAATTTTTAGTTCTGTGATTTCAAAAGTTATGATAAAATTATTTCCAACTACAATATTGCCACGCACAACCTCAAACTCATTATTTTTTATTTGAGAACTTAGGATTTCATAACTATCAAATAAACAATCTTCTATATCTTCATCAATTCCTACAGGGGAATGGTTGAAAATCATATTAACACGAGATGGATTGAGTCCAAAATGCTTGATAATTTTGGCTGTTCCAGTGCGATCGCGGAAGTGAATACAACGCAACCAAATATTGTGAGAACCATCAATTCGTTTCAGTACTGTATCCACATCTCTATGGGTAAATATTTCCAGGTTATCTGGATAAAAAGTCAGGAGAATTAGCATATAGCAATCCTAATTGAGTCGTAATAAAATCCTGTGACTCATGGTAATTAATTAGGACTTTAGTCCTTGTTTTTTAAGCAATAAAGTGCTTACTACAAACCATCAAAACTAGTTTGATAAAGTACAAGTCGTAAATTTGTAAAGTAAAACACATTTAAATAGCACAATCACTCTCTAAGAGTTTTGACTGTTGATAGCCAACACTATATTGAGTGGTAACTCAATTTTTTTCTATTTTCCCAGATTTCGGGCGACTAGTTGGCGCTGGCGCTGAATTATTTTGTAAAATTGCAATTTCCCGCCGTGCATCTTGATAACTATCTTGTTCCCCTTGCTGTTGGAATAGTTTTGCAGCTTTTTTGAAGTCTGCGATCGCACCCGTTTTATTTTTCTGCTTGGTGCGAATCACACCCCGGTTATAATAGGCTAAGGCGTTGTTACCATTAATTGCGATCGCTCGTGAATAATCCTGATTTGCAGCTTTTTTATTTCCCAGTTCGAGATAGGCATTACCACGGTTGTTGTAAGCTGCAACGTTATTAGTATCTAGTTTTAGTGCTGCGGTGTAATCTTCAATAGCGCCTTTATAATCTCCAAAAGAAAAACGGTGAATACCTCTGTGAATGTAAGCAGCAATAAATTTAGGATCGATCTGTAAAATAGTATTGTAATCTTCAGTAGCTTCTACATTATTTCCCAGATCGCTGTAAATATCGCCACGATTCAGATAAGCTTCTATATATTTGGGATTGATGTTGATTGCATCTGTGTAATCTTTAATTGCTTCATCTTTTTGTTGATTAATAGATTGAGTTAAACCCCTTTGATAATAAGCTTTAGCATCACTAGGATTAATCTTAATTACTTTATCAAAATCTTGGATTGCTTCAAGTCTTTGTTTGATGCGACGGCGAAGAATACCTCGTTGCAAGTAGGCTTCGGTATACTGGGGTTTAAGAGCGATCGCTTTGCTAAAATCTTCAA
The DNA here is from genome assembly GCF_056620565.1 of Nostoc sp. LEGE 12454. Lineage (NCBI taxonomy): Bacteria > Bacillati > Cyanobacteriota > Cyanophyceae > Nostocales > Nostocaceae > Nostoc > Nostoc sp. LEGE 12454. Next base: position 6,404 of record NZ_JBWQXL010000064.1, on the reverse strand, counting down.
TTGCACCTTTATTATCCTTCGATTGAGCACGAGCTAATCCTCGTCCATAGTAAGCATAAGCGTCTTTAGAATTTAACTTAATTGCTTGAGTATAATCTGCGATCGCTTCTTTGTATTTACTTAATGCCGAAAAAGCAAATCCTCGATCAAAATAGGCATTAGCATCTTGAGGATTGAGTAAAATAGCTTGGCTAGAGTCTGCTTGTGCTTGCTCGTAGTCTCCTAATCGATAATAAGCATCACCTCGCCGATTATAAGCTAAAGCGTTTTGCGGATCTAATTTAATAGCCTGATTGAAATCTTCAACTGCTCCTTCATAGTTTCCTGACTCATATTTATTTACTCCCTCTTGGTATAATGTCTTTTGAGCATCACTCACAAGTTTTGGCGATCTCAATTGCCAAGCTGCAACACTAAGGGTAATACAGCCAGCTATCCCTGCTAGAACTAGTAATAATTTTTTCTGATGCTGTTTTTGTCGATCTTCATCAACATTGATTAACTTTTTCAGGTCGTCTAAGACTTCCGTTGCATACTGGTAGCGCTTACGATAGTCAAAACGCACCATTTTATTAATAATTCTTGCTAATTTTTTGTTAACTTTGAGATTTTTGTCGTGCCAAAGTATTTCACCTGTCAGCTTATTTTTCTGACTTCGCAAATTAGATATTTCCTTTGCAGGTAAAGCTTTCAGTGCTGCGATCGCAACGATACCTAAAGCATATATATCGCTGTTATATTTGAGGTTGCCGTTAATTTGCTCTATAGGCATATACTCAGAATTGTCAACAGTCTTATCGAGCGCTTCATTAAAAGTACCCAAATTAACCAAAACTAACTTTTTATCTGATTCTCGGCGAATAATATTTGCTGGTGTAATATTCCGATGAATTATGCCATAGCTATGTATGACAACCAAAGTTTCTAATATCTCTGACAAAAGACTAATTACTTGGTTTTCCTTGAGAAGTTGCCCCTGGATAATTTCGTCAGTTAAAGGATTGCCAGGTATGAATTCTTGAACTAGATAAAATTCTTCATTTTCTTCAAAATAAGCAATGAGCTTTTGAATTTTATCGTGTTCTTGTCCGAGTTTTTCTAAAGTTGCTGCCTTACTGTCAAACAAGCGGCGTAGGATTGTTAAAGCTTGAGGATTGCTATTAGGAAGAGATAACTGCTTTACTATAAATTCTTGACCATTAAGATTAACATCTTCAACTAGATAGGTTTTCTCTTTTTCCCCATCATTGAGAATTTTTAGTATTTGATAATGTCCATTTAGTAAATGACTATTCATCAATATAAAATTATAGTCTGATAAATTGTTCGATTATAGCTTACGTGTTATTATTACTGATTTTAAAATATAAATATTTATTTATTAAGCAACTTTCAATGAGATCGATGCGTGGGCTGCTACCGCGTGTATATATCAAAATCCCTCTCCCAAGCTGGGGAGAGGGATTTAGGGTGAAAGCTCATTGATTCAGATTTTACGCTGGCACGACAAATTTCTCGCTACCAGCCAGTTCAAAGGCTGCATGAATGGCTTGCAAAGCTTTAACACCTTGCTCTTGTGCCACAACACAACTAATTTTGATTTCTGAGGTGGCAATCATTTGAATATTGATTTCTTGTTGGGCTAAAGCTTCAAACATTTTAGCGGCAATACCTGGTTGTCCTACCATCCCTGCACCGACAATACTCACTTTAGCGATCGCACTATCTAAAACAACTTCACCCCATCCTAACTCTGCCGCTACTTGGGTAAGCATTTTTTTGGCATTTTCCCCGTCTATTCGTGAGACAGTAAAAGCAATATCTCTTCTGGGAACACCATCAATCACGCGGCAGCGCTGAGATTGGATAATCATATCCACGCTAATATTGTGTTGCGCTAATAATCCAAACAACTTCGCCGCCATCCCCGGACGATCTGGCAATTGGCGAATAGCAAGACGCGCTTGATTTAAATCGAGTGCGACACCGCGAACGGGAGGACAACTGGGCAGAGGTGCAGCACTTCGGCTACGCTCTGTTACCGAGGGGCGGAGGGGCAGAGGGGAATCTATGCACGCACTCTCCCCTGCTCCCCTGCTCCCCCGGTTACTGAGCGCAGTCGAAGTATGCTCCCCTGCTTCGATCTCAAAGGCGGTGCGGAGTGCGTTGACGGCGCGATCGCATTGGTTGGCATTGACTACGCAACTTACTTTTACTTCGCTGGTGGAAATCATTTGAATATTCACGCCAGCTTCGGCTAAGGTGGCAAACATCTTTGCAGCTACACCGGGACGCCCAATCATTCCTGCGCCTGCGATGCTGACTTTGGCAATGTTATGTTCTATCATTACCTCGGCTTCGTCAGATTTGGGATTAGATTGACTCCTCAGTGCTGGGGCGATCGCTGTTGCTACTGCTTCTGCACGTCTTAATATTGGTGTCGTGACAGTAAAAGCAATGTCATTACTGTTACCTTCATGAACTGACTGAATAATCAAATCTACGTCTACTTTTTGCCGAGAGATTTCACCAAATAATCTGGCTGCCACACCTGGTTTATCGGGTACGCGCAACAAAGCAACCTTTGCTTGGTTAGTGTCAAATTCTATAGCATCCACGGGACGAGCAATTTCTAGATTGATTAGCGATCGCCCTTGGGGTTTGGCTGATGTCACCCAAGTACCTGGTTGATCTGTCCAACTAGACCTAACTACAAGGGGAACCCCATAGTTACGGGCAATTTCCACAGCGCGGGGATGCAACACTTTTGCGCCCAAGCTAGCTAATTCCAACATTTCATCGCAGGTGATGGCATCCATCAACTGAGCTTCGGCAACTAAACGGGGATCTGTAGTGAGAATCCCTGGAACGTCTGTATAAATTTCGCAAAAGTTTGCTTTTAATGCGGCTGCGATCGCCACTGCTGACGTGTCAGAACCACCACGCCCCAAAGTCGTAATTTCCATCTCTCCAACGCTAGAGATCCCTTGGAAACCAGCTACAACAACTACTTTACCTTCATTTATGTGGCGAGTTAGGCGAGTAGTTTCAATATGCAAAATCCGAGCGCGACTGTGTTCGGCTTCGGTAACAATTCCTACCTGAGCGCCAGTCATGGAAATTGCTGGTTGTCCGAGTTCCTGCAAAGCCATGCTGAGTAAGGCAATGGTTACTTGTTCGCCAGTAGAAAGCAGCATATCCATTTCCCGGCGATTAGGATTTGGAGAAATTTCAGTAGCTAGTTTGACGAGTCCATCGGTGGTTTTGCCCATTGCCGAAACCACAACGACAATAGAGTTTCCAGCTTTAACAGTTTTATAAACACGCTGTGCAACAGCTTGAATACGTTCCACTGAACCGACAGATGTACCACCGTATTTCTGAACTATGAGCGCCATAACTTTTTTTTAATCAATTGTGCCTGCTTTCATCAACGCTTCCGCCTGGTAAGGAAGCCTTCAAGGCTTATCAGTTATATAGTTTACTAAATATTGCGTCGAATACCCTATAATAATTGATTATTCAAAAACTACATCTTCGTAGAGTGTTGCCATTGTTTCCTCAAAATCCACGCTATTGAGTCGAAATGATTGATGCTCTGATGTGTAAGATTGTAAAACCCATAACCCTTGTTCATTGCGTCGAAAACACTCAACTCGCTGACGTTTTGTATTAATTAAAACATACTCTTGCAGACTTTCGAGTGTTTGATAATCGGCGAATTTATCGCCTCGATCAAAAGCTTCGGTAGAATTAGATAAAACTTCGACAATTAAACAGGGAAATCTTTTATAACCTGGCGTTTCTCGATCTCGTCGATCGCAAGTAACCATCACATCGGGATAATAAAAGCGATTCAGAGATTCGATTTTGGTTTTCATGTCAGCGATGTAAACACGGCAACCAGAGCCGCGCACATGATTACGGAGGATAGATGCCAGGTTTCCAGCAATAGTTACATGTGCATCAAGCACCTCAGCCATTGCGGAAATATAGCCGTTTATATATTCATGCTTGATATCACTCTGTTCCTCCATTTGGAGGTATTCTTCAGCAGTGAGATAGTTTTGTTGGGGTGAGGCTATCATCTTTTAGAGGTTTTATTGTGCCGATTTCCCTGTGGCAGTGCATTAGGCGCAGTAGACTTTATAATCAGGTAAGGAACTTATGTAAGGAGCCTGGATAATGGCTAGTGCGACCATCACCACTAAAGGGCAAGTAACTATTCCTAAAGAAATTAGGGATTATCTTAACCTTGATACAGGTAGTAAGGTTGATTTTGTCATTGATGAAAATGGAATAGTTAAATTAATTCCCCTGAATATCTCCATCCAAAGTTTATCAGGGATTTTACACCGTCCGGGCATGAAAAGCGCAACTTTAGAAGAAATGGAAGCTGCAATTAAAGAAGGCGCAAGTGATTGGACTTGATACAAATATTTTAGTGCGCTACTTAACAAAAGATGATGAAAAGCAGTGGGAGCAAGCTGCTGAAATTATCGAAGGGGAAGAGCAATGTTTTGTTGCCAATATAGTTATTTGTGAATTAGTTTGGGTTTTGCGGAGTAATACTTATCAATTTAGTAGAGAAGAAATTAGTAACACTATCGAATTAATGCTCCAATGTTCGGTATTTGAGCTAGAAAATCGCTCTTTAATTTATCAAGCATTACAAAGATTTAAACAGGGAAGTGCAAATTTTTCTGATTATTTAATTGGGGCAATTGCTCAACATTCTGGTTGTAGTTCAACAGTGACTTTTGACAGAAAGTTGAGAAGCGAAAAGGGATTTGATTTATTTGAGTAATCCTAAATTTTAATTAACATTGCTGTGTTTGATGAGATTTAAAAGAGCAATCGCTTATTGATTTACACTTTGTAGTTAAAAATTAGGTAATAAACCTGCTTGTTTGCATATTTCATTAGCAGTAATACGCTCAATGTTACGATGCCGTTTTACAGGAAGAGTTTTAACATCATTAGTATAAATTGAATGATTTCCTCCTTCCCTTAATAAATAAAAGCCATTTTATTCTAAGTATTTAATTAGCTCTTTTCGTTTGACTGACACACTCAAACCTCTATAGGAATTTGTTCGAGCAAAGAACCACCTGTGGGAATTTCTTTATTTTGTTGGCGATAGGCAAGAATCATTTCTTTGGTTGCATCTTGTAACATAGCCCTGCATTCTTCTAAGGTTTCTCCTTCTGTAATGACTTTTTGCCATTCAATGAGTTGTCCCATATATCCGCTATCAGTTTTTGTATATTTTGCAGTGTATGTAATTAACATTTCTGTGTTCGTGAAGAGAATTATATGATTGATCGTAGCTGATTTTTTATTGCGGGGGCTGCATCTCTCTATCATTCACAACTGCATAAGTGCGTAGGCATAGCCCGCACTTCGGCTGCGCTCAGTGACCGTCGTAGACATCGCCAGCTTTCGGCTCAATGATATACCGAAATGAATGCGTGAATTACTCAAATGAGAAAGCAAACTGGGGTTTGAGTAAGTAAAAGCTGCTTTTGCTTGCGGAAAACACCAAAATGAGTAAGCAAACTGGGGTTTGAGTAAGCAAAAGCTTATTTTGCTTGCGGAAAACACCAAAATGAGTAAGCAAACTGGAGTTTGAATAAGTAAAAGCTTATTTTGCTTGCGGAAAACACCAAAATGAGTAAGCAAACTGGGGTTTGAGTAAGCAAAAGCTTATTTTGAGAAAGTAAAAGCTCATTTTGAGTAAGTCGAATGGCATTTTTACTTAGTTCAATATGAATTTTAGTTCAGGCGATCGCTCTTTTCAGTTTTATTACGGTACGCTTTGCATAAAACTAGCTTATTCTGGATTTGAAGCGAGGCGATCGCGCAAATCTGCTAAATTTTCACGCACAGTAACAGTATTAGGATGATTTGCACCTAACCGTTGCTCAAAAATATCTAATGCTTGCATATACAAGGGTTCGGCTTCGCTGTATCTGCCTTGGGAGTAGTAGAGTCCCGCTAGGTTGTTGAGGCTAGCGGCGATATCTGGATGTTCTTCACTCAGCAGCTTACGGCTGAGTGCCAAAGCTTGGATGTAAAGGGGTTCGGCTTGGCTGTATCTGCCTTGGGAGTAGTAGAGTAACGCTAGGTTGTTGAGGCTATTAGCGACATCTGGATGTTCTTCACCCAGCAGTTGACGCCTGAGTGCCAAAGCTTGGATGAAAAGCGGTTCGGCTTCGCTATATCTGCCTTGGGAGTAGTAGAGTAACGCTAGGTTGTTGAGGCTAGTGGCGACATCTGGATGTTCTTCACCCAGCAGTTGACGCAAGAGTGCCAAAGCTTGGATGTAAAGGGGTTCGGCTTGGCTGTATCTGCCTTGGGAACGGTAGAGTTCCGCTAGGTTGTTAAGGCTAGAGGCGACATCT